>NZ_JAYFEQ010000674.1:0-19672 GCF_055795085.1 Phormidium sp. CCY1219
GATCCGCAATCCCCGGCGGGGGTTGAAACCGGCTCGCATCCAGGGGCGATCCGCAATCCCCGGCGGGGGTTGAAACCCCCGCCTAATAGCGCAAGTCGGTTAAAACCGACTGAAATGCTTTTATTGTACGGTTCCGAGTTAGTTTTTAACCGAATGCAACCGAATGCAAGGGATGCGGCTCTTATTTTAATCTCCGGTCTCGGGATATTATTTTAACGCAGGGATTGGAGAATCTGGGCAATTTCTTCCACGGTGAGGTCTTCATCGAGCAAAACCCGCTTTCCGTCTGCACTTTCCACCACCACATCCATATTGCCTTGGCGCTGTTGTTTTGCTTCGAGATACCACTGGCGAATTTGTTCGGCAATCTGCAAGCTTCCGGCAACAATGCCTACAATTGTGGCAACGGTGGTTAACCCTTCGGTTTTTTTCGGTTCCGCCGGTGTCTCTATACTACCGGATAATCCGGGAATGGCGAGTAAGTCTTGCGCCGCCTCTGCGGACCGGTTTGCCTCGATCGCGATCTTAATTTGTCCCATCGGTACTCCTTGCGATAACCCTCGGTCAATTATACTCAATCTATAGCCCTGTGGCGCATGGCTTACGCGCTTTGCCCGTGCCTCGGCCCGATTTCAATCCCCCGCCATTTCAGAGGGTGCGTGACCCCCGAACTACATTTTGTCTTCTTCCCACTCATTTACTGGCGGGGGTCACGCACCCTCCGGTGCCTACCCTGGCGCGATTTCAATCCCCCGCCTTTCTACTCCACAGATAAAACCGGACAATCCACCAAATAAGGCGAATCAAACTCGGTCATTTCTCCTGCTTTCTTCCCGGGAATGGGGAACAAGCGGGCAGAAAGAGGCTTATCCAATTTAATCGCTAAAGATGCCACATCCAGCAAAATTGCTTCAATCTTATCCACAGAAAGATTGCCAGGAAGGGGTACGGTATCCAAACCGCAACCGCAAACCGAAGAATATAATAAAAGATGGGTCAGATTGTAGGTTGCATCGGTAGCGCGTTGGGCCAATCCCACATCTTCGCAAACCGGCAGCATCAAGCCAGAATATCCGCACAGCGTCACGGATAACCCTTTGAGAACGCGGGTTATAAGATGAGAAATTGCCAGAGTTCCGGAGTGACCGAATCGGGCTAATTCGAGTTTTTCATAAGCATAAGCGATGCTTGCTTTTTTGTCAAGAGCCGGAACCACCGAGGCATCGATTCCGCCGTAGGGGACTTCCAGGGTTTCGGAAATTTCTCGGGCGATCGCCTCCACATTTTCTAACGCTTCTGCATAGATTTCTTGCAATTTTTCTTCTGCCTTTTCCAGATTTTTAGCGGCGGAAAAGGCTTGCATCAGCAAATCCCCGGATTCCAAGCCCAGGGAAAAGGCCATTTCCCCCTCATGGTACGCAGCGGGAAAAAAGGGAATTCCCGGGGGACAATTCGCGGAAGCGCAAAAGCGAAAATTACCCACCCCGGTTTCGGTATTTTCGGCGATTTCTTTTATCACTTCTGCCGATTCGCGGACGCTAGGTAAATCGATACCGTTTTCGGCATCGCCGATTTTGCTGGAACAGTAAATCAGGGAAGTATTCTTGTTAATTGTCGGAATCAGGGAAATGGTTTGCGGATTATCCACATAGCCGATATTAAACCCATCGAGTTTCAACTTTTGACAAAGGGTTTCGAGGTTTTGCAATTGTTCGAGCATTTCCGAGGCGGAAAAATCCAGGAGATAATCGGCCCAAGAATTGGTACAAACGCGAGTGGATTGCACTTCATAGCCTTTTTGCTGAAAAAACTGCTTGGCTTGATGATTGAACCGGGCAGCTTTTTGCACGATCGCCTCATCTTTAGGAGAGTCGAGGACAATACCGGTAGTAATGGTTCTAATTTTCATCAGAGCTTGGGTAGTGATTTGCGTGAGATCCGTTCCAGGTTATAGGATTGCTTGGGGGAAACGATCGCCCGGTGGATTCTGTCAGGTTGCCCGTTTCCTCATCTAGCACTTTAATCACCTGATTATAAAGGGCTTCGGCTTGTTGCGGGGAATTCCCGATACTGGTTAAGCCAATTTTGCCAAATTGCGACAAACAGCCCATCAGATGAAAAACGCTGCCGGTTTCGGTACTGGTATCGAAATGCAGTTGGCGATCGGCGATAATATCCATTAAATCATTGGGAAGCAAGCCGATATAGCGGTTTTTTTTCAGGTTATCCGTAGCGCGATAAAATTTCGCCCGTCCGTGTTGGCTGTAAAATAAACCAGTGGCGCGATCGTATCGTCCTTTAGTGAGCAATTTAAGGCCCATAAAGGGATGAGTGGTTCCCCCTTTGCGGAGGTTAATTTCAATCGCAAACACCTCCCACTCGACGCGATCGCCAACCTGCTGCGGAACGGCGATAAAGTCTACCCCATAGCGTTCTAATGCGCCTTTATCCGCCAAGTTTTGGCCGACGCGCATGCCTAAATCTTGCAACTGCAATCGATAGGCTTCATCGGCGGGAAAGCGACAACCGAGAAAAATTTGCCCGTCACTTCCGCCGAGAATTTGGTCGTGAGTGGAGAGAATTTCTACCTCTTGGCTGGGAGTAATCCGCCCTTGCACGCTAGGCGATCGCTTATTTTTCCCTGCGATAAATGCTTCGGCAATTGCCCCTAATTCCGGGATGCGACGGGAAAAGTTATCCCAAGTTTCCCCATTAGCTTGAAAGCGCATCAAAGGAAAGCGATCGCGCAGGGCTTTGACCCGTTCTCCGGGGGAAAATTCATTTAAAAATCGCAAATCGAGCAGGGCATTTCCTTCTCCGGAAAACCCTTCATTCAGTTTAATCACCATTTGCGATAAGGGTTGGTTTTTCTCCCAGACTTCTACCGTGGCTTCGGCTAAATCTTCGGCGGTCCAGACCAACTCGCTACCGGGGGGATGGGGGATACCGCATTCGGCAAAAATTTGCCGCGAACCGCTTTTGGTTCCCCATTCTAACAAGTCCGGATCGAGGGCGAGTAATGGAATGTCCAGTTTCACCGACAATTCCCGTTCGTAAGGGGTGGAATTGTAACAAATCATGTAGGATTTTTCCGGTCGCAATGCTTGGCGGATGCGTTCCATTAAGCGCGGGCGATCGAGGATTTTTTGCGTGAGAGATTTGGGAGAAGAGTCGTAGGTGGAAAACAACAGCAGGCGATCGCGGGCGTGGGAAAAGGGGATTCCGGGTAGCAGGTGCAGGTAATATTCGATCGCCATTGGATGCAACGGTTGCGAGGTGACGTAAATTAACCGCGTTCGAGGATTTTGCAAGCGCATTAAGGAAAACAGGTGGCGTTCTTCGTAGTGGGCGACGCCGGGAATTTTTTGCAGTTCTTGCGAGTCGAGGGTCAGAGAAGCCACGACTAAAATATCGCAATCGCTGCGGTCAAATTCATCTATCTTTTGCCAGCGATCGCGCAACTGTGCCTGCAGGCGGCGAAATTCTACCCCATAATTGGCCGGTAATTGGTTTTGAGTTAGCATAACCTCGACTCCCTCTCGATTCCAATACTTGTAATTTTACCGAGTCGGCGATCGGTCTCGAGCAAAATTGTCATATTTAGTAACATTTACTACGCCCACTTTGGCAAAACTGCCTCAATTCGTGGCTTTGCGCCTTCCAGGGTCGCCCCCGCCCGGTGTTTTTACCCATTACCCGAACCAAACCAGAAGGAAGTTGTCCCTTCCTCGCCCAGGGTCGCCCCAGGGGATTCCTTCGCCCCCCATTCACACTCAAGGGCGATCGCGCCTGAGTGTTTTTTATACCAAATCTCTCAATGCAGCGAACCGCCGAATTAAACAATATGTAAATCAACACAATAAAAGCGGGAGATTGAAATCCCCCGCGTTTGAGTAGCGTTCCCCCGGCGGTTGTATCACTCGGGGTTCTGGAGATAGAGAACGCCCCTAGGGGTGGAAACCCGAGGGCGATCGCGCCAGATATCTGCACCGTCGAACCTTATTTTGCCACAGACTATGCCACCGTAGAACGGGTCGAATCGTTAGGGGGTTTTGCGGGCAATAAAATCAAGCGATCGCCGGATTTTTCCCCATTCTTCCCATTCCCCTGCTGACTTTCTTCTGACAAAAACAGCTCGCGAATCAAGCGCGCTAGGGCACGTTGCGCCAAACCGCTGGCAATTTTCTGACCCATTTTTTGCGTTTCCGGCTTCATCAGCAGCGGCGGAATTTGTTGCATCAATTCATTAGTATCAAAGCCGCGCGTTTCTTGCAGAATTGCCCAAATGCGTTTGATATGTTCTATTTTCTGCAAATCCGCATTGCTGGTGTTGGCGGGAGCAGGGGTTTTGGGTTTTTTCAAGCCCACCCATTCTTGCACCACAGACCCGGCATTGGTGAGGGCATCTCGCGACAACCCATCTAAACTTTTAATCAGTTCTTCCACAATGCGATCGCGAATAAACTCACCCCGTTCGGACAACAAAAATTCCAACGCTTGATTCAACCCTTGCGACAGGTCGAAATCATCGCTATCTTTTGCATTTCGCAACAGATTTTCCAACCGATTCCAGCGAAATTCTCCTTCTTTAAACAGTAAATCGCGCAGAGACGAGCGCAACTCCGGTGAAGAATCGGTTAACAACCGTTTCGCCACATACGGATAAGCTTTGCTCAGCACTTTAAACTCGGGGTCTACATTAATCGCAATCCCTTCCAACGTCACCAAAGACCGAATAATCAATGCATAATAGGCCGGCACCCGGAAAGGATACTCGTACATCAGTTCCGAGAGTTGGTCCGTAATGCTTTTAAAATTCAGTTCGGCAACGCTTGCCCCCAACGCATCATTAAACACATTGGCCAACGCGGGAATAATCGGCGTTAAATCCGTATCCGGGCTTAAGAACTCTAATTTAACGTAATCTTGCGCCAAGCCTTCAAAATCCCGATTCACCAGGTGAACCACCGCTTGAATCAAGCCATAGCGCTGATAGGATTTTACCTCGCTCATCATCCCAAAATCGAGGTAAGCGAGCTTATTATCTTTGGTCGCCAGCAGATTGCCCGGGTGCGGGTCGGCGTGGAAAAAGCCATGTTCTAGCAACTGGCGCAGGGAACAGTTCACCCCCACTTCAATCAGATATTTCGCGTCAATGCCTTGGGCTTTTAACGATTCGAGTTGGGTTAATTTCGTCCCGGCGATCCACTCCATTGTCAGCACCCGGCGGCGGGTGTATTCCCAATAGATTTTAGGGATGTAAATATCCTGCAGATGGCCGTATAATTCGCGGAAGCGATCGGCATGTTGGCCTTCTGTGGTGTAGTCCATTTCTTCATAGATGCGCGTGCCAAACTCATCCATGATGGCCACCAAATCGCTGCGAACTTGTTTGAGATTGTTTTGCGCCCAAATACACAATTGACGCAAAATATAAATATCGCGAGCCATCCGTTCGGCGAGACCGGGGCGCTGGACTTTTACGGCTACGGTTTCGCCGGTTTTCAGTTTGCCTTTGTAAACTTGGCCGAGGGATGCCGCCGCCACCGGATCCGGGGTCAGTTCGTCGTAAATGACATCCGGGCGATCGCCGAGTTCTTCTTCAATAAACTGATAGGCCACTTCGTTGGGAAAAGGCGGCAATTGGTCTTGCAATTTAGCCAACTCTTCCAAATACAACGGCGGTACCAAATCGGGACGAGTGGACAAGGCTTGACCCACTTTAATAAAAGCCGGCCCTAACTGGGTCAGCATGATTCGCAGTTGTGCGGCGCGTCGCCGTTGGTTTTTTTGGCTGCGACCCCGTTGTTTGTCCCACCAAATCCCGAATGCCAATTTCAACATCGGCCACAAAATGGCGAACCGACGCCCCCAAACTTCTAAGGGACGGCGGCTATAATACTCGGTAATGGCAACCGGGTCGTACATCAAAGCGTCGGTTTCCGCTTCTACGGTGGGGGCTGCCGATCGCTCCGGTATCGGGGCAATGGGTGCGGGTTCGGCTTCCACAGGAATCGTCTGCGGGGGTGCCTCCCCGGGAATTTTTTCCAACCCAGAAGCCTTGCCGGCAACGGCATCAGCTTGTGTTGGGCGTGAGGAACGAGATACGGGCTTAACTTGCATAAATTCGGAACCTAGTTGGGGAACCATGTTAATTATTGTAACAATTCGTTTCCATCACACCGTCACTCGATTGGCAGAATTTTCCGATCGCCGGGAAAACAACCTGGGGAATTGCAGTTGAGCCATCCATCATGGGTAAAAACCGAACCGCGAGGTCCAAGCCACCGACAACCGAGTCTCAATCCCCCCGATCGCGCTCAATTCCATCGCAAAGGGCGCGATCGCTCAAATCCAAATTCCCATTCGTCTCTAAATAATCCCCCACCCACTCGCAACTTGCCGCCAGTATATTTTCCAACTCGATCGCCTGCTGCAAATCCCACACGATCGCGATGGCATCGACCCCCGCCGACACCAATTTTTTCCCATCGGCACTAAATTCCACCGACCACACGCGCCCTTGATGACCGTTCAAAACCGCTAACTGTTTGCCATCCGCACTCCACAGGTTGACATTCCCCTGCATGCCGGTACTGGCGAGCATTTCACCATCGGGACTAAACGCGATCGCCGGAATCATGTCATTCCCCTTCATACTGAAACTGGCGCGCAAGGTGCCATCAGTGCCCCACAGCTTCACCGTATCGTTGCGACTGCTAGAGGCCAACACCCTGCTATCGGGCGAAAACGCCAAACCCAACACCGTCCCTTCGTGACTCTCCATCGACTGTCGCAGATTGCCATCCCTGTCCCACAGGTTCACAAACCCACTGGTTCCTCCCGAGGCCATCCATTCCCCATCCGGACTGAACGCCACCTGCCAAACTTTATCCTCATGGGGCAAACTATACAACAATGTACCATCTCGCTGCCACACTTTCGCCGTGCGATCGCCGCTGGCACTCATCAGCCACTGGCTGTCGGGACTAAAGCGCACCGACCACACCGCATCCTGATGTTCCTCTAAGGTGGCGAGTTCCGTGGCCCCTGTGCCGGTTGGCGACAGTTCCCACAGTTTCACCGTGTTATCGTAACTCGAAGTAGCTAACAATGTGTTATCCGGGGAAATATCCACCCCCAACACGCCACCCGTATGTCCCGGTAGAGTCGCCAGCAACTTGCCATCCACTCCCCACACTTTGGCTACCCGGTCGTCACTCCCGGACACCACAAACCGCCCATCCGGGGAAAAACTCGCATCTAACAGATCGTTCTCGTGCCCGCGCATAACCGTCAGCATCGGGTGATTGAACCGCCACAGTCGAATCGTTTTATCTTCACTGGCAGAGGCGAGAGTCTGGCCATCGGAACTGAAACTCACACTCCAGATGCGGCTGTTGTGACCGCTGAGAGTGTATAATAAAGTGCCATCTGCGCTCCACAGTTTGATATCATTTCCCAAATCGGCAGTGGCGAAGGCAATGCCGCGACGACGGGCGAGACTCTCTGGCGGGCTAAACGCCACCGACCACACCCACCGACCTTCCATCGGCAAAGTAGCCAAAACCGTGCCATCGGTACGCCAATGTTTGGCAGTGCCGTCATTGCTGCCGGAAAGGAGGGTTTCCCCGTCGGGACTAAATTTCACGTCCCACACCGCATCGGTATGGCCGGTCAGGGTGCGAATCTCCGTGCCATCGGTGCGCCATAATTTTACCCGGTTGTCTTGGCTGCCAGTGGCGAGGATATCCCCGTCGGGGGAAAAGGCGATCGCTTCGAGACCAGCGCTATGCCCGCGCAAGGTGGCGGTTTTCTCCGCATCCACCCACCCTTGCTTTCCCCGACGCCAGAGAATGGCGGTTCCGTCTTCACTGGCGGTGGCGAGGGTCTCGCCATCGGGGGAAAAGGCAATGCTGCGAATGCTGTTGCCATGACCGGTGAGGGTGGCGATCGCCCTCCCGTTGCGCGTCCAGATTTTGGCCGTTTTGTCACTACTCGCAGAGGCGAGGAATTTGCCATCCGGGGAAAAGGCTACGTCTAAAATGTCTCCGGTGTGACCGGTGAAGCTGTGGAGTAACTCACCATTGCGCCCCCAGAGTTTTATCGTATCGTCGTTGCTACCGGTGGCGAGATATTCGCCATCGGGGGAAAACACCACCCGCCAGATGAGGTCTTGATGACCCACCAATCGGTTAAATTCGTCGGCCCCGTAAAAGCTGCGCCGCAGGACGCTTTCTACCTTGCCGGTGATGTCCGGGGGTGGGGACTCCACGGTTCCCATCAGTTTTCGGGCGCGCAGGGCGGTGATTAGGGCATCGAGGTGTTGATTTTGGTTGAATAAGGCTGAGGCGGAGGTGACAAGGGCTTTAATTTCCCCGATCCGCGCTTGTCTTTCGCTGGCGATCGCTTGCCGATACTGCCAAAATGCGGTGATTCCTAACCCGGATGCTAACACCAATGCAGCACTCAAGGCGGCGAGAAATAATCGTTGCAGTTTGGCGGTGTTTCGTTCTTGTGCGAGTTTGGCTTGGATTGCTTTGGATTTTTCGGCTTCTAATTTGAGTTGCATTTCTTGGCGATCGAATTTCTCACAAGCCGCTAAAAATTGATAGTCTAAATCGCTCAAACTTTTTCCCTGCGCCCAGCTTCGGGCATCTCTGAGGGCTTGCCCGCGCAGCAGTCGCGAGGTATCTGTTTGCTGGGAGGCAATCCAGGCATCTAAGGTTTGGGAATACGGTCGCAGTTGCCCGAGTTGCGCTTTCACCCACTGCAGGTTAAAAATTTCTCGATAAATTCTATTTTTGATTTGTAAAATATCTCCCTGTTTGACAATTAAGCCACACAGCAGCAAGTTCATTTTTTCCGGGCTTTCATCTGCGGTTACGGCTGGGTTTTCTCCCGCTTGCGCTTGCAAAATTTGCTGGTAAATTCCCAGCATTCTCCCCACGGATTTTTCCTGGCGCATAATGCGATCGCGGATGGTTCGCAAGTGCTCTGGTTCGTCCTGCGATTCCCAATTCTGGAGAATTCGCGATCGCACCAGTTCTCGGATGAAATATTGCGGGTCGCCTCGGGATGGGTTTTTGCTCCCAGTTACTTTTTCCCAGTCTGACTCGACTACAATCGAACATAATTTTTGCGTTAAAAATGGTTGCCCGTCGGTCCAGGCTAATATCTCTTGCAATACCGCCTGCGGGTTTTTGATGTTTTTGGCTTCAAATCCCACCCCTAGGGGTTGGGCTTCTTCTACAGTGAAGCCGCGCAATTCTATCGGCTTGCCAATGTTAAATGGCGTCCGCTTTTTATCCGCAATTAGGTCCCCCGGAGTCGCCACTCCAAAAATCCCAAAGCTCAATCGGTTGTATTCTGGATTGATGGGACGTTGATTGTAACAGGCGCGAATGTAGGCAAAAAAATCATCCACGGGAAAGTCTAACCCCAAAACGCTATCGATTTCATCGATGAGGATGACGATTTGACTCTCGGGAAAGTGAACCTGCAATATTTCTGCAATAAACTGATTGAGTTTTTGGATGAAGGATAGGTCTTCTCTTTCCCGCCACCAGGTTTTTAAGTTGAGTTTTCCCCATAAGTTAAAATTGCGCCATAAGTCGGTGACGATTCCTTTGTACCATTGCAACGGGGTGATTTCTTCACTCCCGATCGCGCTCAAATCTAGGGTCGCGCATTTGACTCCTGTTTGTTGCAGTCGTTGGCGAGTCCGAACCAATAAGGAGGATTTTCCCATCTGTCGGGAATTGAGCACGTAGCAAAATTCGCCTTTTTTTAAAGCCTCCTGTAGTTGGGCGTCGGCTTGGCGAACCACGTAGGTCGGCGCATCGATCGCAAGGCTACCGCCGACTTGGTATTGATATTCGCTGGGATTTTCTAGGGTTAGCACGATGGGGTGGAATAGAAAACAACAATCAACCGATCTTGGGTCAGTTCGTTACTCGAGCAGCTTTGACGTTTGCTTTTCCATACACCCTGAGTTTGGCACGGGTCCTCTTCCAGGAATTATACCTTAATTTGCCAGGGTTTTCGTCTATTCCAACAATCCATAATCCAGTTTTTCGCTGACGGTGACGCGATCGCGCCCCTTCCTTTTCGATTGATAAAGCGCTTCATCAGCCGCACTCACCAGGATTTCCGGCAATTCTTCCGAGGTGGGAATGGTGCAAGCCACGCCTAAACTTACGGTGAGAATGGGGGAAACGCCACCCATGCGATATTCGTCATGGGTGATTCCCAATCCTTTGATTTCTTCTCGGATTCTTTCGGCTAAGTAAAAGGCACTAAATGCTTCTTTCCCCGGCAAAATCACCGCCAGTTCTTCCCCGCCATACCGCGCGGCAATTTCTTTTGGTCCTTTGAGCAATTTTTGAATCGTATCGGCTACTTTTCGCAAGCATTTATCGCCGGCGGGATGTCCGAAGCTATCGTTATAAATTTTGAAAAAGTCGATGTCGCATAAAATTAAGGACAGGGGACTATTTTCTGCGGCCAAGTTTTCCCACTCTTCTTGCAGGTTGGTATCAAAAAAACGGCGGTTGGGAAGCTGGGTGACGCCATCAATATTGACTAATTGCGTTAACTGTTGGTTGACTTGTTCTAATTCCTGTAGGCGAACGCTATAATTTGACAGGCTTCGGTTTTGCTGGCTGAAATAGCGGCGATATAACTGACAAGAAACCTGGCAGCGATCGCCTTCTAGCTTCACCAGTCCCATGCTTTCGAGTTTGTACGCCGCGATCGCTTCGAGTTTCACGCTTCCTTCGGTGGCGATCGCCTCTTGCAATGCCGCGTCTAATTCGGGATCTTCGCGCAAGGTCGCTAACAACTCTTGTAAGTGATTCCGATAAATTCCGCTGGCGGTGGGCGCTTGCTCTAATAACTGCTCTAGGCTCACTCCTTGACAAGCCAAATGATACAGGGCACACTGGATTAAATACGGATGTCCCCCCACTAGATTCATCAGTTCTGTGGCGTTTTTGTTATCTCGCCACCCTAGTCCATACCGTTGCGCTAAATCAATAATCTGCTCTAATGTAAGTTCGGGTAATTTAATCGGCGAACCCACATTAAAGGGGGATTGATTGAGATTTAAAGGCACGTAAACTTCGGTGGAATGAACCACCACCAGTCTCAGTTTCTCGAAGCTCTCTGCTTGTTTCGCGCTTTCATGCCAAGAGCGCAGCAGGGGCAGAAAGTCTTTGGCAATCTTGGTATGCTCAAAAACTTGATTGACTTCGTTTAATGCTAATAACAGCGGCGCGTTGATTCCCTCGAGCAAATACCCTTGAAAATACAGGGTACAACTGACTTTGCTGCCAATATCTTCGTCCCAATATTCATCGAGCATCGGCTTGAGGTGCAATTGCCGCGCTACGTTGGCACAAAACCAGCGCAAAAATTTATCGAGGGACGCAAAAACTTCTTCCTCGGCTTGCTGAAAGTCCACAGTTGCCTTATGATATCCTAGCTCGGTGGCTTGGTCAATAATCCGCAGCATCAGGGAGCTTTTGCCCATTTTTCGCGGTGCTTTGATCCGAATCACGCTCCCCGGTTGGCACAGAAGGCGGTAGCTATTCTGCTCGATTGGGGGTCGCTCAATGTAAAAGTGGGAATTGAGGGGCAACGGTCCACCGGGAAAGTGGAGGTCTTTTGCGGGTTGGTTCGCGATTTGCTGATTTGACATGGTTCGCCTGGGTTGTTGGTTTGGCGGTGGATTGGCGGGGAATGACGATCGCATGCTTGGGCGATCTCTGCTCAATTGGATGCAGAGGGTCGCTTCGCCCCGTGCCGTTACGGAAGTTTAGCCCCTGGATTGGCGATCGCATTTGGCTATGACGCGCTTTTGCTGTTACTGTCTCTTTACCATACTCGACGCAGTTCCCCTCCCTCCAAGCGCTCCTATTTTCATTTTTAACACTATATCCGTCCCGGCGGTGGAAGCTTGTTCCTTCGCAGTTTAGCAAAACGTTTTTTCACCAGAAGTTTCGGCGCTGTTCCTATCCTCGGGAAAGGAGGCGATCGCGGCGCGTCGCTCTTTCTGTGGCTTCCCCCTTTCACCCCGGTTTTCCCACTGCCTCAATTTTTATCTGGCTTTCATTTAGTGATTCGTGGGGGATGGCGATCGCTCTCCACTGCAGTGACTCTCCTTTTTCCCCACTATCATGTAAACTATTATATATCTGTAATTTAAGCAACAAACGCGAAAAATAGATAAGCGGGTTGGCATATCGAGCGCCCAACTCGCCTTAAGCTAAGTGATGGTCTCGGGAGCGATCGTCAGCCAATTGAACTCCACAGAGCGACCCGTTCCCCCACATCGCCACAGGTGGGGGTCAAGGAGCGTCAGAATAGTGCGACAATAAACTCATCTAAAGCGCTACAGTAAAGGGCGGGAAAGATATCCCTCACACCCCGCCTACCCCACCGCTTTTAGAAAATCGAGCAGAGCATTGTCCAGGGAAACGCCAGCCCACTTCAGGTTAAAGCAGGCCAATGGCGTGGGTGGGAAGAGCGCATGGGAGGGCAATGAAAATGCCGATGCCAAGGGCAAGCCAGTGCCTGATGATGTTTTTTCCCAGAAAAAAGAGGGTTTGGCATCGGAAATCGTTGTCGCGCAGGTAGAGCATCTGAGGATGGCGAGGGGATGTGGGAGAGCCGATCGCGCCGTCGGCTTAATTATCTGCGAGAACCCAAGTTTTTTGCGCGACCCAAGCGCCATCCCATTCTTCTGGGGGTGGGTTTTTCAGCAGACGCTGACAGCGTTTCAAATGCAAGCGAGCGGCGCGATCGTTGCTATCGATTTCGAGAACCGTAGCAAATTCACCCATTGCCACCGCAAACTTGCGATTCAGATAATATTGGCGTCCTTTATCGTAATGTTCCATCACCTCTTGGCTTTTCGGGGGAATGGACTCCTCCTTGAGGCCCAAATATTGATAAAGTGCCACCGGTTGGTGATTCGAGCGCATTCGGATGCGATCGAGTTCTCGCGACCAAATTCGGTCTTTGCAATACTCGTAAGTTTTTTCGCCGATGACGATATCGCAGCCATACTGATCGCTGACGCCTTGGAGGAGATAGCCCAGATTGATTCCATCTCCCACTGCGCTGAACTGTAACGTGCGATTAGCCGCCACATCATTACTGATTGCCACATCGGAATTAATCCCGATGCCCATTGTAATCGGCGGTTTATTTTCTCCTGCCCGATGGCGATTAAACGCTTCAAGCTGCTGGTGCATGGCGATCGCGATTTCCAGCGCCACCCAGGCATGATTGTCCAAAGGCTCGGGCGCACCCAATACCACCACCAACGAATTACCAATACAAGCAATTTCGAGTTGATTATCCAATCTTTGCTTGTACTTTTCAACCGCTTCGAGCATCGATTGAAAATAATCATGCAGCAGATCGGCCACTTCTTCTGCTGCCAAATTTTCTGTTAATCTGCTGTAGCCGCTAATTTCGGCGAATAAAACCGAAACCTCATGGCGGGCATCGCTACCGTTTACCATATTTCATACAAAATGTCAACCAAAGATCCAATCCAGAGGGAGAAATCAGGAGTTAGAGAGGCACGACGCGCCCTCGTTTGACTCCTGACTTCACAGCGTCGATCCATGAGAATAGGATACTACTTTTCAGTCAGCTTCCAGACGCCATCCCAGTCATCCGGTGGGGGTTCTACAACAAAGTGCTGACAGCGCTCCATATGCACCGCCGCCGCTTTATTGTTTTTATCGATTTCCATAACTTCCCCAAACTCTTTGAGTGCTTTGGCGAACTGGCGCGAGAGATAATATTCGCGACCCTTAGAATAGTGTTCTACGATTTTCAGTTTTTCTTCCGGTATCGGATCCGATTTCAGACCCACCAGTTCGTAGATTTTCACCGGTTCGCTTTTTCCCTTCACCGTAATGTAGTCGAGTTCTCTGACATAAATTTTATCGGCACAGGGAAGATAGGTTTTTTCGCTAATGACAATATCCGTGCCATACATTTTACTGGTTCCTTCCAGACGAGAACCCAAATTCACCCCATCGCCGATGGAGGTCAGTTCCATGCGTTTGCTCGAGCCGATATTACCGCTGACCACCTCATCCGAGTGGATCCCAATCCCGATTTTAATGGTTTGCTTACCCTCCGCTTCGCGGATGTTGTTGAACTCGATTAAGCGTTTCCGCATTTCCACAGCAGTTTGCACCGCGCACCAGGCATGATCCTTGAGCGGTAGCGGCGAACCGAACACCGCCATAATTGCATCCCCGATGTACTTATCCAGGGTGCCTTTGTACTTAAATACCGCGTCCACCATCGACTCGAAGTATTCGTTGAGCATGGCGACCACTTCTTCAGCTTGCATCCCTTCAGTGAGGGTAGTGTAGCTGCGGATATCGGAGAACAGCACCGAGACTTCTTTGCGCTGACCCCCCAACCCGGTATCTCCCGAGGCGAGCAACTGTTCCGCCACTTCCTGAGTCATGTAGCGGTACATGGTGCTCTTGAGGCGTTTTTCATCGCTGATGTCTTCCATCACCACCAGCGCGCCATAGACATTGGTGGGATCCGAGGCATCGGCAATGGAGTTGATCGACAAGTGGATGCTGTGTTCTTCGTCGTTGCTCGCGCATACCAGGGTTTGATCCGGGTAATACTGCTGACGGGCTTTTTCGTCTTTGCCTTCTAGGGCGGCATCAAACCACTTGGAGAAGTCTCCGGCTTCCAGACGGATCAAATCGCGTACCAACTTGCCTTCCAGGCGATCGCTATTTTCCATCCCCAGCAAGATCCGAGCGCTTTCATTTGCGGCAATCACATGTCCCGACTTATCCGTAGAAATCACCGCATTACTCAGACTCCGGAGGATATCGCGCTGGAGTTGCTCTTGCTGCTTAACCGTAGCAAACAGCTTCGCATTTTGCAGCGCCACTCCCGCTTGGGTATTAAACGCCTGCATGAATTCCTGGTCCGAGCGATTAAAACTCGCTTTCCAGCAATCGGGTGCGTTGGGCCATTCCGAGGGGTCGTAAGGCGGATGCTCCCCTTGTTTCTTTTTATTAACCAGTTGCGTCACCCCGATGAGTTCTCGATCGGAGTTAAACACCGGCATACAGAGCAAACTGCAAGTTCGGTACCCGCTGGTTTGGTCTACCCGCTTGGAAGTTTCCGACCCCTGATGATCGTACAGGTCAAACGGAATATTCAGCGGTTCCCCGCTTTTCGCCACCGTCCCGGCATAGCCCACCCCCATCGGGATGCGAATTTCTTTCAATTCGCCACGCGGTCCGATGGGAATTTTCGTCCACAGGTCATTTTTGTCGCGATCGATCAGCCACAGGGTGCTGCGATCGGCATTCATTAGCTGTTTCGCCTCATCCATCACCTTTTTCAAGGTTTCTTCCAAATCGAGGCTGCTCTTGCTCAAAGATTGCGTCGCCGACATGAGGGCCGCCGCTGCCCGTTGTCGTTGCGTCGCTTTATAGAACGATCGCGAAGATTCCAGGATCAAGCGAATCGAAGGAGCAAACTCTTCAAAAACGTTTTCATCCTCTTCGGTAAACCCCTTGGCATTAATCCGTTCTGATAGGGGCGCTTCTGGATCGTGGAGTTTTTTTAACTTATTCAGTAATTGAACCACCGCCACCAGATCCCCTTGCTCGTTCAACAAAGGCATGCAGAGCATGGTGTAGGTGCGGTAGCCGGTTTTTTTGTATTGTTCTTTAGCCGCTCCCGAGCGGGGATCGTCAAAGAAATCAAACGGAATATTGACGACTTTTTTAAAGGTAGCCACTTCTCCGGCAATGCCTTTATCTGCCGGAATCCTAATTTCTAGGGGTTTTCCCCCCTCTCCTTTGGCGATAATCGACCACAGTTCGTTTTTTTCTTCATCGAGTAGAAAGATAGTGGAGCGATCGGCTCCGAGCAGTTCTCCCGTTTTCAGGGTAATCGAACGCAACATTTCGTCGAGGATGGCATCAAACCCTTGGCTGTCGAGCAGGCTGTCGAGCATGGAGAGGGTTTGATTGACAACTTCTAACTTTTCTTCGACGTCTTTGACGACTTGAGTGAAGCTGTCTTTGTTTAGCGGAGCGAGAAAGGCGGAGAAGGTTCCCTGCGTCCGCGCTAATGCGCTACTACTATGGTTATTTGGCGGAGCAGATGTTGCGTCACTCTTGGGTTCCGAACTCTTGGGTTCCGATCGTTGATGCACTTGCTTGCCTTCTACTTGCGGGGTCACATCAATGACGGCACCACTACTGTGGTCCCAACCCTTGGGATTTGGAGATGCAGCTGTCATAGCAATCTATACTCTTTACTTCAGACCAGGAGTCAGCGAACGTCGCATTAGTGTGTGAGTATCCTGTCGAAAAAGCCTTTGGGATTTGTGGTACGAAGCCAAACCGATCCAAGACTACTTCTCAGTTTACTCTCTCCTTAAATCAATAGACATCGGATCCACGAAATGGCTTTCGTTTGGAGGAATCAGGTGGCTGAGGAGCGCTTGTCGGTATCCGAGGGGGGAGTTTTCATCCCCTCCAGAGCACAGCGACCCCCCAAGACGATTAAGAGCGCTTGTGAAAATTTTGATATGAGCGATGCTTTTTTTGATGTGCCCCTTTGTACGATTTTTTACGTTTGTCAGCATTTCTCTAAACTTCAAGCTCAAGGGTGGACCGGAAAGTGGATGTTTTCCGAAATCGGCGTGCTGTTAGTGGAACGGCTCTTTGAGGCCCGATCGCCTCTAATGCCTGGGGTTTATCGCCTGAGATGGCGATCGCCGAACCTTCTGTCTCGGATCTAGACGTTCTTGCTGACGATTGTATTATTTTGGCACAAGAAACGGAACAATTCATCCACAACGCTCATCAACTCGCGTTCCCGTGGCTGTCATCCCCCAACCCACTGCTGCCACTGTCATCCCCCACCCCCTTGACCCGTGATTTTTTTCCCTGTAGGCGAAGGGTTGTTCGTCAAAACTCCCGGAACTGCTACCTGCCGATCGTGGATTGACCCGGGCCAGTTCGCGAGGCGCATCGAAGGCGCTTTTCATCGAACCGATTCGAGAAGCCACCCTGAGTACCGCAAACCCTTGGGTTGGGTCTGAGGTGGGCCTGTGGGTACCGGGCGTGGGAATAGGGCGATCGCGCACCCGAGTGAGGCAGGTACCCTGGGAGCCAAACGTCCCCCTCAATCCTACGGATAATAAAGGATAGCGGCGCTTCTTGTACCCCAATTCTAATCGCAGATTGTTCCGATCGACTAGCGGTGTCACTCACCCCAGGGGCAGGCTGGGGGTTTGGAGTGCCAAGGGCGGGAAAATGGTGGGGAATGGAGGGGGTTTCGCCTGCTACCGCCCCGGGGCGATCCCGGCGGTTTATCGCCGAGGTTAGGAATTAGGGGTAGAGGATGGGGAAGAGGGGGAATCAGAGGCAGGGGGATTCTCATAGCTGAGGGAGCTTCCTTGCCGTAAGGAGGCGGCTTGATTGAGTAAAGATTGCGCCCAGGCGATCGCTTCTTCGGCGGCTTGGCCCCCAGCAAGCTGAGCCAATTCTTCCCGACGTTGGTGGGTTTCCAAGGAGGTGACGCGAATAACGGTGCGCGCCTGTGCAGCCATCACCCATTCTTCTGGTGGCATGGGGGTTGAGTGGGGCTTGTCTGGGTCTGCCTCGATCGCTCCACCCACGGACTCACCGGATTCTTCTTTTAGGCTGCCCACTTCTGGTGTGAGGGTTTCAATCACTTGTTTGTTCACCCGGAAGTGATAGTCAGCCATTGCTGCCACGATCGGTTGGTGGGTGACGAACAGCACTTGTTGTTGGGCGGAAAGCTGGTGCAGCTTTTCGGCGATCGCCCCTGCCACTCGTCCGGAGACCCCCGCATCAATTTCATCAAACACCAAGGTTCCGGCTGTATCCACCTGGGAAAAACAAGCTTTCAAGGCTAGCAAAAACCGACTCATCTCTCCCCCGGATGCCGTTTGAGCCAACGGCTGTAGGGGTTCTCCGGGATTGGGACTAAACAGAAAGCAGACCCGATCGCCCCCGGTGGTGGTAGGGGGAATGGGGCACAGCTCTACTTGAAACTGCACGCGCTCCATTGCCAGGGGTTTGAGTTGCTCTACCAACCGTTTTTGCAACTTATCTGCCCCGGCGCGACGCAACTGGGTTAAGCGATCGCACGCTTGCTGCAATTTTGCTTGTCGTTCGCGGTAAATCTGTTCTAGGGCTTCGATGGAGTGTTCCGCGCCGGTGAGTTCTTCGAGTTCGGCTTGGATCCGCGTGGCATAGGCGATCGCTTCGGCCAAACTCGGTCCGTATTTGCGACAAATATGCTTCAGTTCCCCCAGGCGATCTTCAACCTCTGACAAGCGATCGGGGTCGGCTTCCAAACTAGAACTGTAGCTGCTCATCTGACGTCCGGCTTCGATCGCCTGGGCTAAGGCATCGCTCACCATCTCCAACACCGATTTGAGCGGAGGATCGTATTCCACCATCTCGCTAAGGGTGTTCTCTACCTGCCCGAGTAAATCTGCCGCCGCTGCTGACCCGCGATCGTTTTGGTACAGGGCTTGATAAACTTCATAACTCTGCTGCTGCAACTCCACCACATGAGACAGCCGCTGTCTTTCGCTCTCTAACTGTTCCAACTCGTCGGCCCGGCTCAAATTCGCTTCTGAAAGTTCTTTAACCTGATATTCCAGTAAATCCAACCGTTGCAAGCGCTGCTTTTCGAACTGACGGCTATCTTCCAGCTTCCCCCGGGCGGCGTTGCACTCGGCATACAAACTGGCGATCGCCCTGCGCGCGGCAAGAATCTCTTCACCCCCAAATGCATCGAGCCAGTCGCGCTGACGTGCGGTTTGTCCCAGTTGCACGGTTTGCCCTTGGGCGGTGATTTCTACCAGGCGATCGCGCAGTTGCTCCATTAGCTGCCGATTGACTAACACCCCATTCAGGCGAGAGCGACTTCTCATCGTCCCCCCTTTGGCAACCACCAGTTCCCGACTGACCACCAATAAACTCTTCTCTAACAGTTCGATTTCCTGGTCTCTTACCCACTCCCTGACTTCTGCCTCTAAATCAAAGGTCGCTTCAATCAACGCCCGCCTCGCTCCCGTCCGAATCGCTCTAGCCGTACATTTGCCCCCCAATACCGCATCTACGGCGTCGAGAATAATCGACTTACCCGCACCGGTTTCTCCCGTCAACACGTTCAGCCCCCTGCCGAATTCTAATTCGAGGCGATCGATTAACGCAAAGTTTTCTATCCGCACCGACAGCAACATAACGTTTATTCGTCCTTACACAGAAGATGCTTTCACGGGATCCAAGCGCTTAGCCGGCGTCGGTTCCCTCGCGGTTCGCAACCCCTTGGCTCGCTCCACCACGGGTTTGCTTAGCAACGAATTTACGCCAACAAGCCGATTTCTTGTCCGCTTTTTCTAAAACTACACGAAAAAAACTCGGGAGCTTGGTAGCCCCGTCTCTTTAGAGCGGGGCGGAAAAGCCACGGGCGCGGCTTTAGCCGCAATGATATGATAGACTCCTATCACCAACTCTTTGACCCAAATGAAAGGAGCTTAACATCCCGTGAGGGCAGACTTGCATCATGCAGAAATGTCGGTAGCAAAGGCGTTTCATTGGCGAGAGATAAA
>NZ_JAYFEQ010000675.1:0-7268 GCF_055795085.1 Phormidium sp. CCY1219
TAGGCTGGTCAGGTGGTTAGAAGTACAAGCCCCTGGCTTTAGACATGGGGTTGGTTTCTACGGAGTCCCTGACGTCACAGATATTAGGCGATCGCGAGCCTCCCGCATCGGTCTAACTCGTCTGGGGTGGCTCCAAATTGTCGCCCCCTTGCACGACTTTTGCCGAGAGAATCTTATCCCCCTGTTTGAGTTGTTCTAACACCTCTTTGCCTTCCACCACATAACCAAACACCGAATAACGGCCATCTAACAAGTTGAGTCCCGCCGGAGTCAGTTCCGGTTCAAACAAGAAGAAAAAGAATTGCGAAGACCCCCCATCCGGGTCTTCTTCCGGTCGCGCCATTGCCACCGCACCATAGGCAGAAAATGGCAGCACGGGTTGCGCGCGATAGCGACCTGCTTGTTCGAGGGTAATGCCGTAAGTCGGCTGCTCGTCTCCTCTAACCAACACTTCTAACGGAATATTGCGATATTCCCCGGTATCCGGATCGATGAATCCTTCTTCCGGTCCGGCAGGATCCCCGGTTTGCAACACGTAGAAATCTTCCGAGCGAATAAATTCTAAACCCTCGTAAAATCCGCGATTGACTAAATCCACAAAGTTGCCGGCGCTCACTGGGGCGCTGTATCCGTCCACGACCAGGGTGAGGTTCCCTTTCTCGGTTTCCATTTCTACCGTGGCGCGACCTTTCAGTTGCGGCAGATTGCTGTATTCTTCCGGCACTTCAAAGGGAAATTCTTCGACCATCATTTCTTCGATCTGGTTGATCCAGCTCAAAATGCGATCGCGTTCCTCCTGAACTCGAGACTTATCCTCCTCTTCCACCGCCTCTTGCAACGGCACGATCTCTTCTTGGATTCGCTCGATTAATGCTTTAGCGCCCGATTTGTTCTCATCGGTCACATCCTCGAGGATTTCCGACTCGCGCCGGGAGAGAATCACCGATGCTTTGGTAATATCCGCTTTCATGCGACTCCATCGTTTCCCGCGCAGTTGCCCGGAAATGTCTTCTAAGTTGGACTGCACCTCTCGGATGGGTTGATTGTCAATTGGCAACGCATAGCGTAACAATGCTTTCGGGTCGGTAATGGCATTTCCCTGTGGCAATTGGCTGGTTCGACTGGGGGTGCCCCCGAAGTCCCACCACGCCCCACTGAGTCCCACAGACAGGGACACCATCAGCACCACTAAGAACGCCGTTTTCAACCCGGCTTGCATGATTTTCGCAATTTTTTTGCTCCAAAGCAGCATCAATATATCCCTGAGTCTTTCTAAACCGCACTGCATCAATCTTGCCATAGAGGCAAACCCGCGATCGCAATTGCGGGAAAATCTCTCTCTCGCCCAAGGCGGATGCCGGAAAAATCCCCTCGGGTTGTCTCTAATTTGAGGAGAGTGCCAGCACAGGGACAACCTCGCGGTAAAATGAATTGCCGATTGTTCTTGCCCAAGGTCGATTCCATGATATCGAGTAATGACTTTCGTACTGGCGTCACAATTGAATTAGATGGGGCGGTGTGGCGGGTGGTTGAATTCCTCCACGTCAAACCCGGTAAAGGCTCTGCTTTTGTCCGCACGAAACTGAAAAACGTGCAGACGGGAAGCATGGTAGAACGAACGTTTCGCGCCGGGGAAACCGTGCCGCAAGCGATCCTGGAAAAACGCACGATGCAGCATACCTATAAAGATGGCGAGCAGTTCGTGTTTATGGATATGGAAACGTTTGAAGAAACTCGTCTGAGTGCCGATAAAATTGGCGATCGCGTCAAGTATCTCAAGGAAGGAATGGAAGTGAATGTGATTCGGTGGGAAAGCCAAGTGCTTGAAGTTGAACTGCCGAACTCTGTGGTCCTGGAAATCACCCAAACCGATCCCGGTGTCAAAGGCGATACCGCTACTGGTGGCACCAAACCGGCCACGGTAGAAACCGGGGCGGAAGTGATGGTTCCTTTATTTATCTCTATCGGAGAGCGGATCAAAATCGATACCCGCAACGATTCTTATTTGGGTCGCGAGTAACGGTACGTTTTACCAATCGAGAGCGCTTGACTCTTTCCGAGTCAAGCGGTGCGGCGTGAGCGCTTGGCTCACCGGCTAAACGCTTTCGCGCCATTTTTCCGTTTCATTTTCATCGGTACCCAAACCGCCAAAGGCTCTCTCGATCGCCTTTGGTAACTGAACTGTGCTGTTTTTTATGGCTGAATGCCGCTCGCTGACAGCCGCAAGCTGATTTAATGGGGTCAAATAAACTGTGCAACTGGACATAAGCCAACTGTGCGAGCTGCTAACCGCGTTCGATCGCACCGAGATTTCAGAGCTGACGTTAAAAAGTGGTGATTTTGAGCTAACGGTACGCAAGGAAAAGGCGAAAGCCGACGCCAGTGCGACTCCAGAAGAGATCGCCAATTTGGCGCTCGCTACCGAACCAACTGCTGTGGGAACGGCGGCTGCTTCTGCATCTCAGGCGAGCGCACCTACCCAATCTTCTGCCGTAACTTCTCCCCCAGGCTCCACCCCTGCCACCCAAGCTGTGGCACCTGAGCCGACTGCCTCCACCCCTAGCGCCCTGGAACGCAAGTGGGTTGAGGTCAACTCTCCAATGGTGGGCACGTTTTATCGCGCACCGGCTCCGGATGAGCCTCCGTTTGTGGAAGTCGGCGATCGAATTACTACCGGTCAAACGGTCTGCATCATTGAGGCGATGAAGTTGATGAATGACATCGAAGCCGAGGTGTCCGGACAAGTGATGGAAGTTTTGGTCGAAAATGGCTCCCCTGTAGAATACGGTCAGCCGTTGATGCGGATTAACCCCAGTTAATCTCTCCGTCGCTCAGGTGGTTTTTCGCAAAAAAGCGAGTTGCTCTTGGCTCGGCTCGGTGGTGGTTTCTCTCTCCTTTTGCTTTCACCTCTCCCACCTCCATCCGCCGCGCCCCCGATCGACTACTGCCCCGCCGCGCCAAATTTGGGCAAACCTCCCCAGGCTCGCGATCGGCAACTCGCTTTTTTAAACTTGCCGATCGCCTTGTGCGTCTCGGTGGCTCCATCGGTTGCACTATACGCACAAATTCAAAAATAAAACAGTAACAAATATTACCCTTTCTCCCCTTTTTTCATTCGGACTCTCCCCCTAAAGAAGTTAATCACTCTATTGTCATAAAATTTTTGAATGTTAAAATAGTATTAAGCAAGCTATTCCAGGTTTATTTTATGAAACTCGCCCAGCCGGTACCCCAAGAAGTCATGCAATATGTGGCCGAATATTTCAGTATTTTAAGTGAGCCGATGCGCCTGAAACTGTTAAATTTGCTGCGCGACGGGGAAAAATGCGTCCAAGAATTAGTTGAGGCCACCGACACCAGTCAAGCCAATGTCTCCAAACATCTGAAAGTGATGCTGCAAGCAGGCATTCTCAGCCGCCGCACCGAGGGTACTTCTGCCTACTACCGGGTAGACGACCCCCTGATTTTCGACCTGTGCAACTTGGTGTGCGATCGCCTTGCCGCCCGCATCGAAGAGCAGGCTCGCCAATTCCGTTCCTTAAGCTTGGTTGGAAAAAATTAGCCCCGCCGCTCCCCCTCAAACTCTCTTCATTCTACCCAGAAAGCGCAAAGGTGCCCCCACTTCCGTCGGGGCACCTTTGCGCTGTTTAAAATTAAAGCGGAAATTCGCGATCGAACTCGGTTCGGGTAATCGGGCGGGGAATCTCCAACCCTTCACCCCCTAAAATTTCCAACGGTTCCCCATTCACCGAAATCCACACCGGTGCATTCGGATCTAATGTAGTCGCCGTATAAACCACCTGGCCCAGTCTCGCCGTCATCGAGGTACTGCCACCGCCAAACTCAAACTCTGGCGAGAGATCCACATACACCCCATTATCCTTAATGTCCAGATTCAACAGTTGAGTGCCCTGGGGAATCTCACTAAACCCACTCTCATCTTGAGGTTCTGCGAATAATTGCTCGAACCCCGCCGCCACTAACGCCGTGGGTTCTTCTGACGCCTGCACCGACACCGGCATCGGCGTCAGTTCAAATCGCGTGCCGCTGTCTTGAATCACGAACACCTCCACCGTTTGCTCCGTGGTGGGACTCACCACAGTAGGCGGCGGCGAATCCGGTTCCACCGTGGGCGACACAGAAGGGGTCTGGCCATTCGGATCCACGGTGGAAGAATTCACCGAGTTCGGTGGTTCGGAATTCCGGGAATTGACACTCCACCAGGCGGTGGCACCCCCAACGGCGATCGCGAGGGCTGAAACTGTAGCAACTAAACCAACCGGAATCCGGCGATCGCTGTGATTTTGCATGTCAAAAAAATCTCCTTAATTATCAAACAAACGTCAGTATAAACTTATCGCTTCCGCCTGATTTGTCCCCCATATTTTTCATTGACAACACAGACTTTATGCGCTGATTCTGGATTTAAACCGATGCGGTGCGGAAAGTTTCCATCCCCCACCTCATTCTCGGTTGCACTCCCTGTAACTTCTACACACCTCACCCCAAACCGGATCGCACCGTAACCTCTATTCACAAATCGCAAATTCCGGCGCATCTAACTGGCTATCCTACCGAAGAAACTACAGCACAATAAACCCCTATTCCAGAAAATACTAGCGCAGATGTCACTCCCTCGGCTCATAAAACCACTCTGGATCTTCCACCCGGGCAAACGCCGTTAATTCTAGCCGCTCTCCGGTAATCGTAAAGTCTAAAAACCTTGCTAACAACCCATTTTCTTCAAACTTTTTCAAATTAAAAACGCGCTCGACCAAATTCACCACTAAATTCTCCAACCGACTTGGAGCTTCTTCTCCATTAATCGTAATCTGGGTATCGATCGCCCGTAACTGAGTTCCCCCCACCACTTCTAGCCCGGTTTCCACCGCGATCGTCACCTGCTCCTCATCGCGAAGATCCTGAATCTCCACCTGCACCCGGATCCGATTATTCCCTAAAAAATCCACTTCGGGGTTGACAATCCGAAATCTTTGTGCTATGGTTTCATCTTCCGTTTCCGGAATCGCGCCAATGCCCGCCTCCCCTAATTCTTCGATAAATGGAGCCGATCGCAGCGCGCGGTTCATATCCTCCTCAGTCAATACCAAGCGAAACGCCCCCTGCAGTGGCTCCTGCAAAAATAACGGCACCCCACTCTCATCCTCCTCATTCAGGCGATCGAGATCCACCTCAATCGGATCGGTTTCCACTTCAAAACTCTCGATCCGAATATCCGGCGTCAGATACAATCCCCTCCCGGCAAACCGCAACCGCTCCACCTTTCCGGCAAACAAAAAGTAATTCGGCGAATTGTCCAACCGAACTTCCAACTCCTCCGCCGAATGCAGCGCCGAGCGAATATCCCGCTCGGCAATATTATCGAATACCACCCCCACCGGGGAAACCAAGGTGAGCAGCCCCGATAAAATAATACTTAACAGTTCCATTCTTTAACTTGCATCAACATAAAAATTACCCGCCAACCTCAACCCGCGATCGCTAATTACCCCTCCCCTTGATTCAACTGTGGTAATTTTAGCGCCATCCCGGCAAACCACCAATAATAAACCGCCACCGGCGCTACCTCCAGGGGATAGTAAAAACTGTTGTAGCTTATCGACACAATAAACAGCCAAATCCCCAATCCCCACAGGCGCAGATGCGGCGCGATCGCCCCCCGGTAAGCTTTAAACGTCAGGAAGCTCACCGCGCTTACCAGGGCCAACACGCTCAGCAACCCGGGAAACCCTAACTCGTAGAGCAGTTTCGGATAATAACTCTCGATTAGGGTAGTGGTTCCAAACATTCGCGCCGCATTCGTAGCTCTCCCCAACCCATTGCCGAAAACTCCATTTAAGCTATTAATCGCAAACTGGAATTGCTCGCCGATAAATTCTAGCAGGGGTGGAGCCGCTTCCCAGCGAGTCGCATCCCATCCCGGTGGAATAGCGGGGGGATACACGATCGCGGCGATCGCGATCGCTACCACCACTCCCACCAGGGCCAATTGCCCGGATTTTTCCCGCCACGACTGGAAGAAACATCGCCGCTCGACCAACAGAGCTAGTAACAGTAAAATCAGAAAAAATGTCGGCAGCAACAACACCGGGAGTCGATGACCCGAGAATACCGCCATCAGAAAAATCGCGATCGTCGCCCCCAAACTGACCCGTTTCCAAACCCGGGACGGATCGCTCAGGGCCGCCGTGAAACTAAACACCCCATTGGCAATCAAAAACCAGCTCCATTGCCACGGTGAAACGAAGGTTCCCGGGAGGCGAATTAAATTCACCTCGGGACTAAAGACCAAGGAACCCCCCACCAGACATCTCGCTTCTAATGTGGCTCTAAATAAATCCTGTCCCTCTAATCCGCGCGTGCCGGCACATACCCCGCTGCTGAGCAACCCATATTGCAGGAATCCCAGGAGACAACAGATGAGGGCAAGCACCACAAACAGGCGGGCGATCGCGAATACATCCTGGGTCTGGCGCATCAGGTAATAACTACAAAACATCAAAGGGATGTAGCCGATTAAAATTTTTAATCCCATCACCCCCATCAGGAAGGGGGACTCCCCTGCACCACTGACGAATGCCTGGGGCAGATTGGCAAACACCAAGGTCAATAGGATACTCAGGAGTACCAACCCCAGGGCCAACCTCAGCAGGGGCGGAATTCGCCAGGGTTGCTGGCCCTGGCGGTATTCTTGAATCAGGGCGATGAGGGCGGGAAAGTAAAAGGCGTCTTTGAGTCCCAGGTAAAGGGGGCTACCTTGACCGATCGCGTAGGTGACCGTGCCGCTGAAGGGCAGATAAATTAAAAATATCCACAGTCCGAGGCGGGGATATTTATAGGAGATGGCGATCGCTACAACGAGTAGAAATCCCCAGATGGCGATGGGTATGGAGGCGAACGCGCCAAAGGCGATCGCAACTGCGAGGGCGAGGATCGCGCTGAGGGTGATGTATTGCTTGTGTTCCGTAGGTCTCATGGCAAATGCTGCGAGAGAATAATCGAGCGACGGAAAAGGGGAAAGTTGATGTTTGGGTTGAGGTTAACCGCTTTTTTTTCTCCGCCGTGCAGCTATAAGCTTTTCTTTAGGTTTTCGCCGAAGCACAAGCCCCTCGGTTCAAAGCGCACCCCCGGTAGGGAGATGGCATGCGGTGGGGCTACATTTCCGGAGTGACCGAGAATCGGCGTAAAGCCCCCGGATTTATCCGTGGGGATATAAGCCGAGCGACTGACCCCCGGTCCCCCGCAAT
>NZ_JAYFEQ010000676.1:0-10492 GCF_055795085.1 Phormidium sp. CCY1219
GGGGGGAGAACTCCTCCCTACGCATAAATGACGAGGGTTTCCGTTCTCCCCCTTACCAACCCTAATTTCTGATGAATGACTTTTTTCTGTTTCGATACGGCGAAGAAATTCTGTTTCGCTGCGGGGAACACATCATCCTGGTTTCGATCTCGATTTCTGTGGCGATCGCGATCGGCTTGCCCCTCGGCATCCTGATTACTCGTCAACCGAAGCTAGCACAACCGATTTTAACCGTAGCCAACGTGGTGCAGACGATTCCGAGTTTGGCCATGTTCGGGTTTTTGATTTCCGTTCCGCTCCTCGGCGGGATTGGCAAGATTCCGGCGATGGTTGCTCTCACATTGTATGCATTGCTGCCGATTATTCGCAATGCCTATACCGGGATTATCGGGGTCGATCCGGCGATCCGCGAGGCCGGTCGCGGCATGGGAATGACCAATTGGGAATTGTTAGTCCAAGTGGAAATTCCCCTGGCACTGGGGGTGATTCTCGCCGGCGTGCGGGTGGCGACGGTGATTTCCGTAGGGATTGCCACCATTGCTGCCGCGATCGGTGCCGGCGGATTGGGAGCCTTTATTTTCCGAGGCATTGCAATGGTGAATAACGACCTGATTCTCGCCGGTGCGGTTCCCGCCGCCTTGATGGCACTGGCAGCAGATTTTGCGATCGGCTGGTTCGAGAATCACTTGACGGCTCAAGGAAAAATCAAAAGTGAAAAATAATCCACTGCTGCACAATCTGTTTTTGTGGGCCGATCGCCATGCCCGGGGACACCGCAACCCCGCTCCTTTTACCCGCGCCAACCCCTCCGGGGGATCCGGGGACCGGGGTGGGGGGCTGTCCCGATTCACCCAGGCGATCGGATGGCTTCTGTGTGGGGGGAAGAGCGCATTGCACGCGATCGCTTCCCTTCCGCACCGATTATTTCCGCACAGACAACCATTCCCTGCCTCTACCAGTCCCACTGTCCTCATGTCCCTTTCCCCCCCTGTGAGCAAACGAAACTATTTTCGGTTCTTTTCCCTGACCCTGGTGAGTGCGGTTTTAATGTTTGCGATCGCTGGGTGCAATCCCGGAAGTGGGGGGTTAGGGGGCAGAGCTGACCTCGTAATCGGCTCAAAAAACTTCACCGAACAAGTCATCCTCGGAGAACTCGTCGCCCAACATATCGAAAACCAAACAGACCTAACCGTAGACCGACGATTAAACCTCGGCGGTACCTTTATTTGCCATACCGCCGTTATCAGTGGTGACATCGATACTTACGTCGAATACACCGGCACCTCCCTCAGCGCCATCCTCGAACGAAAACCGATTAGCAACCCCCAGAAAGTCTACAACATCGTCAAAGAAGCATACGAAGAACAATTCGACCTGACCATCACCGAACCCCTCGGGTTTGAAAACACCTACGCCATTATCATACGCGGCGAAGATGCCGAAATATACAATCTCGAAACCATCTCCGATACCGTTGAATACACCCCAGAATGGCAAGGAGGCTTCAGTTATGAATTCATCGAACGCGAAGATGGATTTCCGGGATTGGCAGAAACTTACAATCTGGAATTTGCCGAAAACCCGCAAGTGATGGATATGGGGTTGATGTATCGGGCGCTGGTGGAAAACAAAGTGGATATGGTCGCCGGCGGGTCTACCGACGGACTCATCCAAACCCTCGGTTTAGTCGTCCTCGAAGACGACAAAAATTACTTTCCCCCTTACGACGCTACCCCCGTCATCCGCGAAGCCACTTTGCAAAAATATCCCCAATTGCGCGAAGTTTACGCGCAACTCGGCGGCGTAATCTCTGAAGAAGAAATGCGGCGCATGAACTATCAAGTGGATGGCGAATTTCGCAGAGTTTCCAATGTGGTGCGAGAATTTTTAGCCACCAAAGACTTTCCCCCAATTGACTCGGCAAAAGACTTTTCCCCAATTGACTCGGCGAAAGACTTTTCCCCAATTGACTCAGACAGTTAAAACTTAAAAATTAAGAATTGAGAAACCATCCCCCGAATGGCCTCTCAATTCTTAATTCTCCCTTTTCCTGAGGTTTACATCTCAAGTTACTTGAGAAGCGGTAAGGGTGGGATTCGGCATTGCATCTTGCAGCTTCCACAATACAACCGAGGTCACAGTGGTTAAGATTGCGGCGAGAATAAAACAAGCGCCATAGCCGAAACTGGCTGCTAGCAATCCGCCAATTACACTGCCTAAAATTGTAGCACTACCCAGTATGGAATTATACAATCCGATCGCCATTCCTTCCTGACCTTTAGCCGCCAGTGCGGCAACCACGGTGGTACTCGACACGTTAATCGCCGCCCAGGTTAAGCCAGTAAACAGATGAGTCACGCCGACAATAATTAAACTCATCGCCGAGGGTTGCATCAGTGCCACCGCAGTGAAAATCAGAAAAATTACCACCCGCGCGGCGGTAGCCCACGCTTGCAAGGAAATGCCCCGTCGCTGTTGCACGAAGCGACCCACCGGCATGTAGAAAAACGCCTCGATCGCCGCTTTGCCCAAGGTAATTAAAAATACCTGAGAATTCGTTGCCCCCAACACATCCGTGAGAAAAATCGGCAACGGGATATAAACCAAGGTAATGGCAAAGAAAAATAAACCCGAACACCCATAATAACTCAGCAACGGACCGCCCACAAGCTTTTGCAAGTGACCTTGCCAACCCGCGCGCAAGACGAAGTACATCATCCGCGAGGGGTAAAATATCGCCCGTCGTTCGATCGCCGCTACCGTCAGGCGACCGAGCAATTGACGAGTAAACCGCCGTTTTTTGCGAAATTCCCGCGACTCTCGAACCCACAACAAACAGCAAATAAAGCTCAAACAGGCAAATCCACCGGAAAACAGCAACAAACTTCGCATGGCTTGCGCGTTGCTCAACGCTTCCGGGCGCAGGGTCAACCACGCACTGCCCAACAGTACGCCGCCCACGAAACTCCAGCCGGCAATCTGATAAAATCGCCCAAACACAGGTGCCCACTGCTGTTCGGGAAAGGAATTGAGCACCAGGGCAGAAGCTACCGGGGTAACGGCGGCAATAAAAAATCCCGCTAGGGTGCTGAAAATTGCCACCTCCCGAACCCCATTTCCCAAGGCGAGAAGGGCAGTACAGACGGCAAATCCGAGAAATCCGACAATCAAAAACGGGCGGCGGCGTCCGAATTTGTCCGACAGGTTGCCCCAGACGATAAAAGCAACCACACCGGCGAGGGAAATCAGGGAGTGGATTTGTCCCACATCGGCGACGCTACCATTGGCAACCTGAACCACGAATAAGGGCAGGAGGGTGATGAGAACCGCCTCTGCAAATTTGAACGGAACGAACGCGAAAAACCAAATCGGCTCAAAACAGCGCGACAGCCAACCGGACTTGTCACAGGTAACGCTCATTCTTTCTTCTCTTCTGTCACTCCAGACAGCGTAAGTGGATGGCAATACCGGAATAAGTATTGCATTAAAAAAGTTAGTTTGCCAGTTTAGGCACTCGGAAATATGCGACGGGCAGAAATAGGCAATTGTGTCTATTCCTCAAAGAATTCCGGGAAAATACGGAGCGGGCGGCAATCGGCAAAAACCCGGGGAAAACACTGAATTATTGCAAGGTTTTCCCCAGAATGGCGATCGCCCCGTTCGATCCCCTGCCCCAATAAAAAAACCCGCCGCAGCGGGGTTTAATGGCTACATCCCACCGGCAACACTAGGATTCGGTGGAGTGACCCGAGTAGAGATTTACCCGTCAATCTCTACGCGCCACAGATCGCCACTGGGGGTGCCCTTCCGAGGAAGGGGCTGCCCTCAGATAGAATTTAGATCAGCTTAACGGCGCGCAGGCCAAACATCAACACCACAGCGGTGATGAAAGCACCGCCGAGAATCAGAGCGTAAGCCAAAACTCCAGATGCAGTCATTTACCAACTTCTCCTTTATAAATCCGTTAAATACTATTAAATCATCACTTGCGATACAATACAGCCTGCAAACAGTAGTGGATCGATTCGCCAACCATGCCCTCTGCAATCTGCGTTAATTTACCGGAAAATTCCTACGAGATTGCGATCGCGCCCAAGTCCATCGAGGAACTCGGGGCAAAGATGCAGTCTCTCAATCTCGGCAAAAAAGCTCTAGTGGTCTCTAACCCGGTGGTGTATCGGCGATATGGCGATCGCGCCACCGCTTCTTTAACCGCCGCCGGCTTTGAAGTCTCTCAGTGCATTTTAATGGCCGGAGAGCAATACAAAACCCTCAAATCCGTGCAAAAAGTTTATGATGTCGCCCTGGATAACCAATTAGAACGATCCTCCACCATAATTGCCCTCGGCGGCGGTGTGATTGGCGATATGACCGGCTTTGCGGCGGCAACTTGGTTGCGCGGCATTAATTTCGTGCAAGTCCCCACCTCTTTACTGGCAATGGTAGACGCTTCCATTGGCGGGAAAACTGGGGTCAATCATCCGAAAGGCAAAAATTTAATCGGCGCATTCTATCAACCCAAATTCGTCTTAATCGACCCCGAGGTGCTGCAAACTCTCCCTGCCCGCGAGTTTCGCGCCGGTATGGCAGAAGTGATTAAATATGGGGTTATTTGGGATGCCGAGTTATTTGCGCGCATGGAGGAGGCAAAACGGTTGGATCAATTGCGCTATGTGGATAAAGAGTTATTGCAAGATATCATTACTCGCTCTTGCCAAAGTAAAGCCGATGTGGTAGAAAAAGACGAAAAAGAAGCTAACCTGCGGGCGATTCTCAATTACGGTCACACCATCGGTCATGCGGTGGAAAGTTTGACCCGCTATAAGGTGACGAATCACGGAGAAGCGGTGGCGATTGGAATGGTGGCAGCGTCTCGATTGGCGATCGCATTGGGACTGTGGGATGAAGAAAGCAGCGCCCGTCAGTATGCCTTAATCGAAAAAGCCGATTTACCGACAAAATTGCCGGGAGGGTTGGATATCGAGCAGATTATCCAAAAGCTGCAAACGGATAAAAAGGTGAAAGATGGTCAGGTCCGTTTCGTGTTACCCACCGAAATCGGTTCGGCAACGATTAGCGATCGCGTCACTGCAGACCTGATTCACGAGGTGTTGCCACAGATGCAATAAGCCCCGGGTTAAACTGAGTTTCTGAGAGTGGTCAAGATTATCTTATCTCGCCGAAACGCTTGGATTGACATGTTGCGGCGGATTCAATGTCCACTCACGCCCCACCCACCTCCCTTGCAAAACTCGAGCCGATATCCGCTTTTTTTTCTCTCAACACGCCCGTTAACTCTGCCACATCCATGCATCTCGGGGTGATAAAACCATGAGCAAGTATGACAAACTTTTCCAAAGTTATGCGAAATTCACCGAAAAATTAACGCCTGTCGAAGCGTTATTTGCCATTACCTTGATTGTGGTTTATGCCGACGGAAAAATGTCGGAGAACGAATCGGAACTGTTCAATCAGTTGATGGCAAGTGGTGCCATGAAGGGATATTCAGAAGCGGATATCGCCAAAATTTCCGAGAGAATCGATAGAATTTGGGATCGGCAAGGAACGGAGGCGCTCTTTAATGGGGCGATAGAAGCGCTGCCTAAGGATATGGTAGAAGATGCTTTGGCAGTGGCGGCGGCATTTGCGATCGCCGATGGCAAAGTTACCCCAGAAGAATCCAATTATTTAGAAAAACTCGCCGAAGCGTTACAAATTCCGGCGGAAACTGCACCGAGAATTATCGCTGAAGCCTGGGAAAATTATCGTCAACTAAAATAATTGGTCATTGGTCATTGGTCATTTGTTGTTGGTCATTGGTCATTGGTCATTGGGTGTTGGTCATTGGGTGTTGGTCATTGGGTGTTGGTCATTTGTTGTGGGGCTTTTCTTAATGATTGCTGGTTAATTATTCATGCTTAAAAGGGGATGATTTATCCTCATCAAAGAGGAAGTTGCAAAGCAGCAACATCCACGGCGGGGAGTTTTTTCCCGGCGCGAGTTGCCATCTGCCGGTCAATGGTTGAACTATTTTATAGTTTTTATAATAAAATTTTAATATTTTTATCAATGAAGCCCAATCATTTCAGCCAAGGGTGAGGCGAGAGACCCGAAGAAGGTGAAGCAAAGGAAAGTGGGCTTGCACCGGGAGTTTGAGGCGTTGCTCATTTTACCATCGTGGCGATCGCCCCCCGCAGGAATGGGGGGCGCGGGGGTTGGGGAAAAGCCTATGCAGCCATACTGTCTAAACTGAGGGGCACCATTTCGCCTGTTGTTGTTAAGCCTAATAACATCGGTTCGTGGGGTGGAATTATCTTGCCAGTTAGGACGCAGCGTTCCTCTCGTTCGGCGATCGCCTCTAGACTGGCGCGGATATCAGAGCGCGAAAATGAAGGTCGATAATCTCCTGATTTTTGCTGGACGTAATTCCACAGGATATCTCGGATCAGGGCTTGATAGCCTTGGTTTCCAGCGAGTTTCTTCAGATTGTCTTTGAGTTGTCTCTCCAAGCGAATGCTGGTAACTTCCATCTCGGTGGTGGGCGTTCTAGTAATTGCGGGCATAACTTTTTTCCTCAAATGGGTAGACATGTCTGTAATATTAGTGTAGTATGTTTGGTGGAGAATTCAAGTCGTACCATTCAAAGAGCATTCCAGTGAGCGATTTATCAACTCTTTCCGGCAATGGATATTTCAGCGGTCTCGACGTCAGTGGAGACTCGGACGCCGCCTATGGCGTCTGGGGCACCACTGGAGACCTGGAATATCCCTGTGGAAATGGTTATGATAGCAAGAACGGGAATGCGCTCGACATCGAAGAGGATTTAGAAGCAACCTTATTTAAGGCTCACAGATGGCTTCATATTAACAACCGAAGCGGGAGGTTTAGGCAGAGGTCTGCCTAACCGATATTTGGATAAGAAACCCTTAATCGCAAGGATTTTTTCTGCCCCCGCTTCTGGTTATCCCGAAGTGGGGGCTATTTCAATGCGGAGTTCGGTTTTGTTTCAATCCCCGGCAGGGATCCTTGTAGGGCTTGACTCCGAGGGCTGAGAGGTTAACTCATTTAGCACACCAATAAAATGTAGTTTATCACCATGAAAACCGCTATAAGTGACGTGTTAGCTACATCGGTGGTGGTTTTTTCAAAAAACTATTTACCGATTAGCCGAGTCAATATCAAACGGGCTATCGTGCTGTTACTCACGGGGAAAGCGGAACCGATCGAATTGATGGGGGGAATGAACTCCCGGACCGCCCAGGGGAATTCGTCTCAGGTGTACGAATTGCGATCGCCGTCGGAAGTGTTCCGCGTTCCGCAATACATCCGTTTAACGGTGTCGGGGACGGAACGCATCTGGAAGGTGCCACCAGTGAACCGCCGGGAAGTGCTGAAGCGCGATCGCCATAGGTGCCAATATTGTGGCAGCACGAAGCGTTTAACTCTAGACCACGTGATTCCCAAATCGAAAGGCGGCACCCATTCCTGGGATAATGTAGTGGCAGCTTGCAGCCATTGCAACGCCCGGAAGGGCGATCGCACGCCTTCGCAAGCGGGGATGCCTCTAAAAACCAAACCGAAGGCTCCCATGCATCCGGCGATCGCGTTTGCAGAACAGTTCTGGAATGATTTCACACTCTAAAGGATGAGAGGTTATCGGAAAGTTTAAAGGATGAAGCATGAAGGGGAATCTATCAAGGGCAAACCACTAGGGTAAAAGGAGGAACCTTGCTTTTTTACGGTTCTTGGGAATTATTCTCCTGAAAATTGACCCTTCATACTTCAATCTTTCTTTGCCACGCTTGTCCAAGCTGCCTCTTTTGCCTTTAGCCAAAGCATCACATATTTCATAGAACGAGAGACCACTGGTAATGCTAAAGTTCACCTATACTGAAACTGGCTTTCACCTGGAGCGTCTGGCTCAGTCTATTGATGAGCTAGTGGCTTGGCGAGCGATCGTGGCGATGCGAGTCGGCGTTGGCGTCGTTATCGAACCAATCGCGGCATCGTTTTTGCTCCCTGCGGATTTGGCAGGGTTGCATGACCTAGAAGCGGAGGCGCGGCGGGACCCAAGTGAGGCAATTTCCCTGTGTGTCGCGGACGAGGAATATTTGGAAGTGACCCTGCGAGGCACCTGGATTTCCACGGATTCGCAATCCGCTGAAGGGTTGTTTGTGACGGTGTTGCGCGATCGCGCCGAATTCTACATCCAAAAATGCTGGCAAGAAGCGCAATCTGAGGTGTCTGTCCTCAAGGAAGTGGATTGAGGCGTGAATTCACCTGAGTGAGATGCGCGTTCGGCAATCCCTGGCGATCGCCTGGTGGGCTTGATTTTTCCTCGGCCCTAATGGCGATCGCTTTTTCTCGCTTTATCTCTCACTCATTCAAACAAATTCTCCCTTCCCCCGCCTGTAAGTTCATACAGCCGGCATATTCCATTGCGGGAGTATCTGACGGGGTGAATACCACCAGCGCTTCGGATCCTGACATATCGAATTGCTTAACCAACAAATCGCCTTCCACAAATTTCACGTACTCAATGCTACTGAGGGCATTTGTGGAAAATTCATCGGGGAGGGGTCGCTCTCCAGGCACCTGCGCCCGATAAATTCCATATCCCCCGGGTTGCGGATCGATAATAAAAACCGCACTGGTATCTACATCGGCAAATTGCGCTAACGTAACCCCGAGGGCAATATTTCCCGTGGTGGAATCTACACTGGCACTGATAATCCGATTGCCGCTCATATCGCGAGCATCCACTGGTTCGTAAGTCTGCGGATCTACGGTGTTCAATACCCGAACCGTTAGCTCCCTAGCATCGATGGTATGGGTTTCTCCATGCCATTGCCCGCGCAGGCGATCGCCATCGGCAATTATCTCGATTTCGGGCATTTCGGATTCAGCGACTAAGGGCGTTTTGCTGAAGGATAATCCTGCCGGTTCGGCGGGGGTGAAATCTATTTCCGGCGATTTTTCTGCCCAGGCGATCGCCAATCCTTGAGGGTGAGCGATCGCGACCATTACCGTTATTCCACTGGCAATGGTTGCTTGAATTCCAGAAAACCAACCCATATTTATCCTTGAAAAATAAGTTTCGCGATCGCCTTTATTTTACCACCATCCAGACTAACTGCGGTTAGAACACAAACCGCCCGTGCCTTCGATCGCGTTCAAATCCACACAACCTGCATACTGCATGGCGGGAGTTGTCGAAGGTTTAAACACCACCAGGGCCACATTTGCCGCCGCATCGGAATGACTGACCTGCAAATTGTCAAACACAAAGCGCACATATCCGATACTGGCTAACGGATAGGTAGAAAACTCATTCGGGAGGGGTCGAGATCCGGGGAGTTGTGCCACATAGCTGTTGTATCCGCCTGGTTGCGGCTCGATAATAAATACCGCACTTACAGTTGTGGCCACAAAGTAATCTAGGAATACACCAACCGCAATATGTCCGGTGCTGGGATTGATGCTCAAATCCACAAAGCGATCGCCTCTGAATTCGCGATCGGTGGTTTCTCCAGTTTCCGGATCTAAGGTATCGAGTACCAGAACGCTCAGTTCGTTCGCATCGATGATGTAGGTTTGACCTTGCCACTCGCCGCGAAGCTGTTTCCCATCGGAAATAATATCTGCTTGGGGAAAAACTTCCGCAGTTTCTTCTTCATTTCGCCAGGTTTCTACAAATTCCGATTCGTCGGTTAACCAGGTGGGATGCGTGGCTTGAATTTGGTCTTCTAAAATCTCCAGGGCTTGCTTTTGATGAGGAAGTTCCTGGTAGTATTTGGCGACATCGATTAAAGAAATACTCATAAATTATGCCTCCATTAAATAAACAACAGTTTTTATTTTAACATCCGGTAATATGCGGTTATTTCTCAAGCAATCCTGCTTAATCCAAACGGAATAGTCCGCAGGTTTAGCGGACTAAGAGGGTTGGGATATAAATTGGGAATGCCCTGTGCGAGGCTCCCCCCCCCCCGCACAGAGGTTGATTGGCGATCGCTCAATTCCCCGATCGGTTTGTAGGGTGGGCAGTTCCAGAATAGATGCGCGATCGGCACCCCTCTCGAGGGGCGAGACCCACCCGACTATCTGCAATTATTTTTGCACCAGTACATATCAGTCGTCTTTAGAGGACTTCAGCAATAAGGCGGGAACTTTTAGTCCCAATCTTGGATTAGGAGAGTCTCATTTATAGCAGTTCTCATATGGGTGAGGTAACGAATTTTTTACTTCGGAGGTGCAAGTGCGGTTGGGACTATTCGGCTGCGTGCCACATCAAGAAAGAGACCTGCTATATTTCACCACCACCAAGCGATCGGTGGGAAAAAACTCTACCGATGAACGCAATAGTTATTTATTCTTAGTCCAATTCCCGGGATGGGAAAAAAACTATTCCGATAAGCGGAATAGTTATTTATGCTTAGTCCAATTCCCGGGATGGAAAAAAACTATTCCGATGAGCGGAATAGTTATTTAT
>NZ_JAYFEQ010000677.1:0-26080 GCF_055795085.1 Phormidium sp. CCY1219
TACCATATTACCTGCCCGGTTTGAGACAACTTTTGTTCTGATTTTAGCAGTTTTCAGGTGGGCGGTGCCCACCTTACAAGTTTGGCGAATTTTTCCTAAAAATTTTTTCTCTCAATCCTTGACAAGGTTGCAGGTTTTGGTTTATTATACGGATAATGGAAAAGGTGCGGCCATATATAGGGTAGGATTGGTTTCTCCCCTGCATCGAATGAGCTGCAGGGGATAAGGGAGGGGCTTAAAAGCCAGAGGATGTTAGGGCTTTCGTTAAGGCTTCAATAAATTTTTCCCCCAAAAGGCTGGAGAGGAGACCCCAGAAGATAACCAGTAGGAATGCAAGTGCGAATTGAAGGGGGGTCAAAGGGTGGGCGTAAAAGGAGACGGGGATAAAGATAGTAAAAGCAGCCACTGCAGCCCCGGCGAGAAATCGGTAGATTGCGGGGGCGAGGGAATGGGGTTTACGATCGCTATTTTCCGAGGTCATAAGGGGTTTCTCCACAATACGGAATGATAGAAAATTGACAGACAGAGTTGAGAAGGGTGAATCTGACTGGATAATATAACTGCGAGAGCGATTCATTAACTGGGGTTCAGTGTTTTTTGAACCGTTGAAACGCACTCCCGAGTATGGGAAGCAGGACCAAAAGCGAAAGCCAGCGGGAATGAAGTATCAGCCAATTGGCGGCGGAGAAGAAGGCACTTTGCTGAAAAAATGCAAGCGCTACCTCATCGTTGGCACGATCGGCGATCGCCGCGCCCCCGATCGCGTATTGAGTGGCGATCGCGAACCCCCCCAAAGCCGCGTGCAGTGCGATCGCCGCGCCGCCACAAGCCAGCACTCCCACTGCCCCCCCACCCAGGGCGCAGACCCCGAGAGCGAGTCCTCCCAAGGATAGCACGCCAGCGGACAATCCGCCAATCGCCACACCGCCCACTGCGACGCCACCGATGGCGATCGCGCCGTTTGCCACATCCCCCAAGGCGATCCAACCGCGCGCGATTCCTCTGCTCATTTCATCGGGCGATCGCGGGCCGATCGCGAGGTGAACCAAGGGCCAACCCAAAAGCGTCATTCTGCTTGTATAATGCATCGCTCACCTCCAGAGCAACTGTCTCCTGCTGCCAATCCCATTCCAGTACATTGAACCGCGATCGGCCACTCCTTCCCGGCAAAATGGGGGTTTCATCCGGGAGAATTAGAAGTCACCGGACTTTCCTCCGGAACATTGGGAGCAAACAGGGGGGTACTTAAATAGCGTTCCCCGGCACTGGGTTGAATCACCACGATCTGCTTGCCCCTCCATTCTGCCCGCCGTCCAATGTGTAATGCCGCGTGAACCGCCGCCCCAGTGGAAATCCCACTGAGGATACCTTCTTGCTTCGCCAACTGTCGTCCTACGATATAAGCGTCCTCCTCACTCACGGCAATGACTTCATCCATTAAATCCACCCGCAACACATCGGGAACGAACCCCGCGCCAATCCCCTGCAAATTATGAACGTGAGGGGGTTGACCGCTCAATACCGCACTCCGCTGCGGTTCGATCGCAATTAATTTCAAATCGGGTTTCTTCTGTTTCAGATAGCGTCCCGCGCCGGTTAAGGTGCCCCCGGTGCCCACCCCCACCACCAACACATCTAATTCTCCGTCAGTATCTTGCCAAATTTCCACCCCAGTTGTAGTATAATGGATTTTCGGATTGGCGGGATTGCTGAACTGCTGGGGGGAAAACGAGTTGGGAATACTGGCTAACAGTTCGTTCGCCCGGGCGATCGCCCCTGCCATATCCAACTCGGCTGGGGTGGTTATCACTTCTGCTCCATAAGCCTTCACAAGCTGTTGTCGTTCCCGACTCATATTCCTCGGCATAGTGAGAATTAGACGATAGCCCTTGGCGGCACAAACCATTGCCAAGCCGATGCCGGTATTCCCCGAGGTCGATTCAATAATTGTGGATTGTCCAGGCTGAATCAACCCACTGCGTTCTGCTTCTGCTATCATACTAATCGCAATCCGGTCTTTTACCGACTTTGCGGGATTCAAGCTTTCCAGCTTCAGTACGATTTGTGCCTCACAGCCATACTGTGCTGGCAGATGGTTGAGTCGAACTAGCGGTGTATGGCCGATAATCTCGGTAATATTCTGGTAAATTTGCATCAGACTTCCCCAATAACGAACTTTATCTGTGTAAATAAAAGCGGGCGATTGAAATCGCGCCTCAGCAGGTTAAGTCCGCCGACGCGGACTAATGCTTTTTTACAGCCGAGGCGGACTCGATCTTACAACACCATCATGGCAAAGAAAGCTCCTGTCAATCCAAGCATCAATACAATCTGCCAGAGGTTATGCGTCAGAGAACGTCGGGTAATCCCAAACAAGAGATAAACGCTCACCCCGAGTCCCAACCAGAGTACCGCGCCTTGGAGGAATTGCGCCACATCCACACTCCATGTGAGGGTGGGCAGCAAGGCACCGTTAAACCCAAAAGTGCGGGCAAGGGTGGGCAATATCGTCCCGGATTCGGTAATCGCTGCGGGGATATAGTATGCCAAATTTGCGCCTAACGTCAGGGGAAGATAGGCGTAGATGACATGCAGATAGTCGGGATAGTCATCCCCTGGTGCGGGGGAAATGAGACGCACCCACAATCGCGTCAGTTGTTGCGTGCTATAGGTTAAAAGGAAGGGAATGCTTACCAGGAGGGTGACGACGGGCAAGGAAACCAGCAAGTGAGCGGAATCCAAGGGAATGTCTCCCCAACCGAACCACCGGAGTAGGCGATCGCCTTCGTGCATGAATACGCCGCCCAGCAATAACAGCAGCAACGCGACTTCTGCCCAAAACGGTTGATGTCCCTCCAGTATATCGGCGGCGGGGAAGCGCAGATTCAGTTGTACGGAACGATTGGGACAGGCTTTCAAACAGGTCATGCACAGGACGCAATCTCGATTGTCTTTTAACTGGGCGGGATGGGAATAGAGCGGACAGCCGCCAGTGGCTTGTCCTTCGGTGGGTAGGGCGTCGGGAAAGTTCACCGGGGTGGCATCGCTGCCTTTGTAGCAGCCAAAGGTACTACATTGACTGCCACACACCTGTTGGGTCGATCGCAGCTCGATCGCGGATAACTTGGCAAACAGGCCATTCATGCCCCCGATGGGACACAAGTAGCGACACCACAGGCGACGTTCGTAAATCAGGCTACAAACGATCGCGCCGGCGGTAATAATCATCAATAACCAAGCCGACAGATAGGCGCTGTGAGGCAAATCCCACAGTTTTTCCCACAGATAAATGGCGACGAATCCGCCCCAAAGCCACCAAGCGCCCCAACGGTTTAACGCTTTGGTATTCCAGGGTTTCAAGGAACGAGGAAATATCCACAGGGAGAGTTTTCGCAACCACTCGGCGGTAATCATAAAGGGGCAGACGGCGCACCACAGTCGCCCCAGGATCGGGAACAACAGGAGATAAAACGGCCACCACCAGGCCCAGAATACATGCAGGGTAATGCTGTTCCCGCGACTTTGCGGCCCGATGAACCCCATCAGGGTGACGGGAACAAATATCAGCATCATCAATACCCAGGTGCGCTTTGTCCACCAATCGCTCAACAGGAATTTTCGCAGTCCGGGTATGACGTTGAGCAGGTCAATGCGAAAGCTGTTTTTCTGCGATTCCACGGACCATAGCACTTGTTCTGGGATGACGGTTTGTCCGGGAGGAGTCATGCTGACGGCGCGTTTCAGGATGGCCTCAAGTTCGGCAATGTTCCCGGGATAGTCGTAGCTAATCAGGCGACGCAAATCCGCTTGGTTCAGTTCTAGGGGGGGACGTTCGGATTGGGCGCAGAACTGAGCTACAAAATATCGAGCAAAGTCGCTAATGTCGAGTTTGCGCTGGGTGAGAGCGAATAGTTTGATAAAGTGACTATCGATTTGGGGCAGGGCAATTTTTTTGGGGGCTATCAGAATCAGGCGCACCGAGAGTTGCACCGGGGTGGTAGAGTTGTTACGGTGAATAATGCCGGTTTTTAGGTATTCAATCAGGCGATCGCGGTCTCGTTTAGTGAGGAGATGAACGTTATCGATCGCCAGGGTACCGCGTTCGAGCAGTTCCAGGATGCCGAGTTCCCGTTCTGCATTGCCAAAAATGCGATCGCTGTTCGCCACTCCTCCCTCTTCTCGCGGAAGGGTGGCGCAGTCGATTTCGGCAAAGGGTCGGTCGCCAATGGGCGATCGCTGATGAATTAATCCGGCGATAAAGCTTTTTCCGGTACCGCTTTGCCCTTGTAATACCACCGGTTTGAGGTCTTGACTGGCAGTATTCACGGATTCGGTGAGTTTTTTGCTCCCTTTGCTACAACCAACGATACTTTTGTCATGGGGAAGGGGTTGCAGATAGGGTTGCAATCCCTGAATTCTGGCTTGTTCTGTGGCCAACCGTTTGGCAAATCGCTCTAAGTCTTCGGCGAGAAGACTGGTAATCGCTTGCTGTAGGTCCGGATACTCCCGAGTCAGGGTTTTGAGGATGTCTCGGTGCAAAAACCACACTTCGCAACAGGTGAGAGCTTTTGCATTTGCCTGATATTTATGGTGCAATTGATTGCTAACTAAGGGTAGATAGCCAAATACGTCCCCTGCATTGCGATAGGTGATGTGACTTTTTCCCACCGGGGAATTGCGATAAATTTCTACGGTTCCCCATTTGAGAAAATAAAGTCCCTGGGGCGTTTGCCCTTCTTGATAAATACATCGGTTGGTGGTAATGGGGAGGAATTGCAGGTGACGGGCGATCGCCTGAATCGTCGCATCGCTCATTTTTCCCCACACGCGGTGGAAGGAGAGCCAATTTTCGTACTCTAGGTATTCGGACGGATCCCCAATGAGGTCGGGGGATTCCGGATATAGAGGAATGGAGGAATTAGACATGTTAGTCCTTGGGCGTTGAAAACGATGGTTGGAGCAACACTCCCAGCAACGCGGATGGTGAGGATGCGATCGCGGGTTACATTGTGGGCGAGAATAACTTCGGATTTTACGCGATCGCCACTATTGCCACCCTAAATGGTTAATACCCCCTCTCTCAGAACAATCCCCCCCGATTGATCTTTCGCGCTTGGGTTGAGTCTTGGATTTAGGATTGGCTGCTATCTTGCGTTTCGATTGGTTTGAGAGTGCTCCATTCTAATGGTTTCTGTTATTGTACCTTACTTTGGCGCTTGAATACTGGCCTAGGATGTAAATTTTTTTGAAGGGGAATTTCCTCTGGGAGGGGATGCGCGGGCAATGTTTGGATTGTATCGTTTGTTCGGGAGAAGCGCGGGGGAGGTAAATCGCACCTGTACGCCGACTACTTTTTTTGACAGCTATTCCAGCACTTTTAGTATCAATCAAAGATAGCGATTCGTTTAGGCGGTTTGAAATGCTGGGGGTGCGAGGGTCTAGCTTACTCGTGAAGTCGCTTCTAGCTGGCGCTAGGGAGTAGCGAGCCAGAGGCTCGCACTTCCGGCTAAATAAGCTGAGATGAGAAAAGCTAGAGATACCCTCGCAGCCAGCACAGAGCGCTGTCTATATCCCCGATCCGTTCGGTTTGCGGAAGGGATGGCCGTTGTATCATTACCACCGGGAGTCCGAATTCCCGCGCTGCCATAATTTTCGGGTAGGTGGCATCGCCGCCACTGTTTTTGGTGACGATCGCGCCAATGTCATACCGCCGCAACAGCGATCGCTCTTCAGCGAGGGAAAACGGCCCCCGTTGTGCGAGTACGATTCCCGGCGGTAACCGCATATCCCCTGGCGGTGGAGTAACTATCCGCATCAGAAACCACAGGTGGCTCAAATGGGCATAACTAGCCAGTTCTTGCCGACCAATCGTGAGAAATAGGCGGGGGGCTAATCCAGGTAAAACCCCGGCGGCGGCTTCGTGGTTTTGCACTTCTACCCAGCGATCGCCGACGGTTTGTTCCCAGGCGGGACGCAGCAGCATCACGTGGGGAATATTCTCCTGTCCGGCGGCGATCGCGGCATTCCAGGACATCTGCGCCGCAAAGGGATGGGTGGCGTCAATCAACAAATCAATCTGCTGTTCTCGCAGATACTCCCTCAACCCAGACACTCCCCCAAACCCGCCGATTCTCGTGGGGATGGAGCAGTTCACCGATTGACGAGTCCGACCCGCCAGAGAGGCGATCGGCTGCAATCCTTCTAGTTTAGAGGCTCTGGCTGCCAGTTTCAATCCCTCGCCAGTGCCACTCAAAATCAGCACTCGTTTTGGTTTTCTCATAAACAATTGATACGGCAAACGCTTTTCTACTCAATTCGGGCAAGCCACAGTAGGCAGTTTAATTATAAAATACCCTCCGGAGAAATAGTAACAAAAATTATAGCTTGAATGAGTCCGCGTAGGCGGACTTAGTATGCCCAGGCGCGATTTCAATCGCCCGCTTTAATGAATCTTACGCTAGAGCTTGCCCAAGTGCGATTTCAATTGCCCGCTGTTGATTGGCAATCCTCTGGGGGGAGGCGGTAGCTCGGGAGAGGCGTTCCCAGGCTCCGCCTGGGAACGAGTTGTCGGGCGTATATTTTATACTTGTATTTGACTGGGAATTAAAATCAAAGACCAGTAGGGAACTTCTGCCGGATCGACCTCGGTAATCGCAATGATGCGCTGATTGGGGTGAGTTGCCCGTTCGATATACAAAGCGCGCTCTAGCAGCTTTAACTCTGCCAGAATCGTGCGAACTTTGGCAAAGTGCCTGCCGACTTTGATAAGAACGGCGGCATCAACCCCAGAGAGCCGATCGCGCAAGGTGGTTTCATCCAATGTAGCGGGGATAATACTTAGCACATCGGTGCGGTAGGCGATCGGCGCGCCCAGCATTGCCGCACTGGCGAGGGTTGAAGAAATTCCCGGGACAATTTCGGTAGGAAATTGGTGCGCGAGGCGCTGGAACAGATACATAAAAGTACCATACAACATTGGGTCTCCTTCGCACAACACGGCCACATCTTGTCCGGCGTTGAGGCGATCGCCAATTTTTTCTGCAGCGATATCGTACTCCGGGAGAGCCGATCGCTGGGTACTGAAAGGCAAGGGTATGGGAATTTCCGCGCGATCGGGAGGAATAAACTGCGCCACGATCGCCCGGGCCACACTTGCGCCATTTTTCTGGGTGGGATAGGCAATTACGGGAACGGAGGTCAAAATCCGGTGAGCTTTCAGGGTCAGCAATTCCGGATCTCCCGGCCCAATTCCTACCCCATACAGTCGTCCTGGTGTTGCGATCGTCATTCTTTCTCCTTGTTTTAGCTCAACATGCAGGGCGATCGCGCCCCTCCCCCTCCCTCACGCGCCGACCATCGGCCACAAGGCGGGCAATATATGATAGCACGTTGTTGGCAATTATAGAACGGATCCGGTGGCAGTGGGTTGGCGATCGGGCAAGGTCTCTGTTCCCAAAATATTGCCGCAAATATTACCACATCGCGCCACATCTGACAAGGTGAATGGTGTAAATTTTTGTGAAGGGCGATCGCTGAGGGAATTTGGGTACGCTAATTAATAAGGACAGAAAAGCGGTGTAATCCCTGCGCCCGGGGCAATCCGAGCGCCCGGATTCCGCCTCTATCCGAGAAATGCCATAAATCTTTACTCAAACTACTGGACTTTTTTTCATCGTTATTTTACTATTAGGTTATGAAGTAGTTTAAGCAGGAGGGACCCCCCATGAAAGTCGCCATTAGTTCCACTGGTCGTAGCCTAGAGTCCCCACTGGACCCCCGGTTCGGGCGCTGCGCCTATTTTCTTCTAGTAGACTCCGACAGCGGAGAATTCGAAGCCATCCCCAACGAGGCGGCCAGTCAGACCGGGGGTGCAGGGATCCAATCGGCCACCACTGTGGTGCAAAAAGGAGCCAAAGCGGTTATTTCCGGCCAGTTTGGACCGAAAGCGGCGCAAACCCTGAGTGCGGGCGGCGTGCAAACCTACACCAGCAATGCAGCAACGGTTCGCTTAGCCTTAGAAGAATGGCAGCAGTCGTCCCCGAATGCCTAATCCGAAGCTTATCTCACTCCAAGGAGGGAGCGATGACATCAAAACGCAGCACCATTTGTATAGCCGGCGGGAAAGGCGGAACGGGTAAAACCACCGTAGCGGCGAACCTGGCGGCGACTCTAGCACAACAGGGAAATCCCGTCACTTATCTCGATTGTGATGTGGAAGAACCGAACGGGCACTTATTCCTGCATCCTACCCTAAACCGCCGCGATCGCGTCACCGTTCCCATCCCGCAAGTAGATAGCGATCGCTGTGCGGGATGCGGACAATGTGCCGAAATCTGCCAATTCAACGCCATCACCGTCCTCAACGGATCGGTGCTGGTCTTTCCGGAACTGTGCCACAGTTGCGGGGGATGCAGTCTCATCTGCCCCAACGGCGCGATCGCCGAAGTGCCGCAAGAAATCGGCACTGTAGAAACCGGCACCGCCCAGGGGATAAACTTCGTGCAAGGACTGCTCGATATAGGGCAAGTCAAAACCCCCCCGGTGATTAATGCCGTTAAAGAACATATCCCCCCCAGCGGTATCGCTATCCTCGACGCTCCTCCCGGCACTTCTTGTCCGGTGGTGGAAACTGTGCGCGATGCGGACTATCTGGTGCTGGTCACCGAACCCACCCCCTTCGGGTTGCACGATTTAAAACTGGTGGTAGACATGGCGCGAGTGCTGGAAATTCCCTTTGGCATTGTCGTCAACCGGTCGGGAATTGGCGATCGCGCCCTATACACCTACTGCGAAGCGGAAAAGATCGAGATTCTCGGCGAAATCCCCGACGATCGCCAAGTCGCCGTGGCCTATTCCCGAGGACAACTCGCCGTGGACGTCCTCCCGGAGAGGCGATCGCAATTCGCTCGCATTGCCGAAACCCTATCACAAAAGGTATCATTATGAAAGAACTGGTGATTATCAGCGGCAAAGGCGGCACGGGCAAAACCAGTGTGGTGGCCTCATTTGCCGCCCTCGCACCCCATCCCGTCCTCGCAGACTGCGATGTGGATGCTGCCGACTTGCACTTAATCCTCTCCCCCAGCATCCGCCATCGGGAAGAGTTCGTCGGGGGCAATCGCGCCTCCATCGACCCCTCCCGCTGTATCGGCTGTGGAGAGTGCGAAACCTACTGTCGCTTCGATGCCATCCATCCCGCCCCCGATGGCAATACCTATCGGGTAGACCCCTTGGCTTGCGAAGGCTGTGGCGTGTGCGCGCACTTCTGTCCTGCCGAAGCGATCGCCTTCGGTCCGGCGGTAAATGGGGAATGGTATATCTCCGATACTCGTCACGGTCCGATGATTCACGCCCGCTTGGGCATCGCAGAAGAAAACTCGGGCAAGTTAGTCACCCTAGTGAGAAATAAGGCCAAGGAAACCGCCGAAACTCTCGGTCTCCAGTTGATGATTACCGATGGATCGCCCGGGGTGGGCTGTCCGGTGATGGCCTCTCTCACCGGGGCGGATGCGGTGCTGTTGGTGACCGAACCGACGCCCAGTGGCTTGCACGACCTCGATCGCGTGGTGGATTTGTTACAGCGGTTTCAGCTACCAGCGATGGTTTGTATCAATAAAGCGGATCTGAATCTGGAATTGACAGAACGGATCGAAGAGTATGCCGTAAAGCGCGGCTTGCAAGTGGTGGGGCGAATTCCCTATACCCCGACGGTGACTGCCGCACAAACCGCGAGGTTAAGTGTGATAGAGTATGAGGAGAATGAAGCCGCCGTCAGCCTGCGTGCCATCTGGAACCGGGTGGCACATACCCTAGAAGCAATGGGCGATCGCTAACTGCCGATTCCCTCAATCGCATATAACATCTTCCGCGTCTTAATCGGATAACATCTAACCCAACGATAAATCAGGAGAAGAAGAATGAAAGTAGCCGTTCCAGTTTCTCAAGGCGTTTTGTCGCAACATTTCGGCCACTGCGAAGTGTTTTCCCTGTTCTCTCTCGATCCAGACAGCAAACAAATCCTGGACTCCCAAACCCTGACCCCACCGCCTCACGAACCCGGGGTGCTACCCAGATGGCTGTGCGAGATGGGGGTAGATTTGGTGTTAGCAGGGGGTATCGGACCGCAAGCGCAAAATCTGTTTGCCGCACAAGGCGTAAAGACGATCGCCGGTTGTCCCTCCCTGGAACCAGCAACCGTGGTGCAGCAGTATTTCAGCGGTACTCTGTCTACTAGCGATAATACCTGCCACCATTAATACGAACAAAAGGCGGGGAATTGAAATCGCGCCGAACCAAGCCTTAGCGTAGCCCGGTTGCGCCAGCGCTATAGTCCGCCTACGCAGACTATTTGATTCCCTCATTCCCCCCAGGGGAGAACGCCTCTTCCGAGGCGCATCCTCCCCAAAGTGGCCAAGTTGTGCGACTCCAAATCCTCACTGCTACGCCACCAACGCCCTAACAGAATTTTCCCCCAACTGGGGGATCCGACTCCCATTAATCGGCTAGAGTTCTATCCAATGTGATGAAGACCTATTTAGATTGTATTCCCTGTTTTTTGCGCCAAACCCTGTCGGCGGCGAAAATGGCCAGCGACGATCCGGCGCTGCACGAAAAGCTGGTGCGACAAGTGTTGCAGGAAGCCAGCACCATGAATTTCGATCGCTCTCCAGTAGAAATGGGGATGCAGATTCACCGCACCCTGCGGGAATTGAGCGGCAATCCCGACCCCTACCGGGCAGTTAAAGACCGCAGCAACCAGCGGATGATGAAGGTATATCCGCAGTTGTTGTCCCGGGTAAACGCCGCACCAAATCCCCTAGCAATGGCGATGCGCTTGGCCATTGCTGGCAACATTATGGACTTTGGGGCACAAGAGAATCTCGATGACGAAACGGTAGATAAAGCGATCGCCGAATCGATGGCCATTCCCCTGTCCCTAGACGCGATCGCCCAGTTTCGTCAGGAAGTAGAGCGCGCCCGGGATATCTTGTACCTCGGCGACAATACCGGGGAAATCGTCTGCGATCGCCTGTTGCTGGAACAACTGCCCCGGGAAAAAATTACCTACGTGGTGAGAGGCAATCCGGTGATTAACGATGCCACGATCGCCGATGCGGAATCCGTGGGCATCGCCGAATTAGTACCTGTCATTGACAACGGTTCCGATGCGCCGGGAACGATTTTGGCGGAATGCTCTCCGGCATTTCGCGATCGCTTCGCCGCCGCCGATTTGATTATCGCCAAAGGTCAGGGCAACTACGAGAGTCTCAGCGATACGGACAAAAATATATTCTTTCTCCTGAGAGCCAAATGTCCCGTCATCGCCCAGAATTTAGATTGCGCCATAGGCGTGCAGGTGTTGCAGCGCGGTCGGCGACGGTAAGTGCCGGCGGGGACTCAAAGTCCCCGCCTCATCGCTGAAGCCTTTGTGTAAAAAAATGAGTCCGGGTAGGCGGACGAAAGTTTGCCTCGGCGCGATTTCAATCCCCCGCCTTTCACTCCAGCGAACATGATATCACTCCAAGCGAATCAGTTGCCCATTCGGTTCGTCGGTGAGGACGTAAAGTGCCCCGTCAGGCCCTTGTCGCACGTCTCGCACCCGCTGACCGATCGCGATCGCCCTTTCCCCGGCTACCGCGCCCGCCGCATTTAGCTCGATATGGCGCAGGTCTTGAGAAACCAGCCCCCCGGCAAACAGATCCCCGGTCCATTCCGGTCGGCGATCGCTGGTATAGACCGCCAAACCGGAAGGGGCGATCGCTGGCGTCCACACCTGTTTCGGGTCCACCATTCCCGGGCGCGACTGTTCCTCAGAAATAATTCCCCCAGTATATTCCCGGCTATAGGTAACCACCGGCCAGCCGTAATTCTCGCCCCTTTGCAGCAAATTCAGTTCGTCCCCGCCCCGGGCACCATGTTCCGTCGCCCAAATCCGCCCGGTTTGCGAATCCACCGCCAGTCCTTGGATATTGCGATGCCCGTAACTCCACACCGTCGGCTCTGCATCGGGAGTGCTGACAAAGGGATTGTCCGAGGGCACGGAACCATCATCGTTTAGTCGCACAATTTTCCCCAGATGACTGTCCAGGTTTTGCGCCTGAGTGCGGATGAGTTCCCCCTCGATGCTCACTGGGGGATTTCCGCCATCCCCGATCGCCACCAGCATGGTCTCGTCGGGCAACCACACAATGCGCGACCCGAAGTGCTGGCTCCCGGGTTTCGCCTGCGATACTTGAAAAATCACCTCAAACTCGCTCAGGGCGTTCCCATCGAATTTTGCCCGCGCCACTTGCGTGCGGTTCCCGTCCTGGCTTCCGCTGGCATAAGTGAGATAAATCCAGCCGGTTTCCGCAAACCGAGGATGCAGGGACACTTCCATTAACCCCCCCTGTCCCACGGCGAAAACTTCCGGTACTCCCGGGATGGGGGTGGGGTCGAGGACGCCATCGCGCAGGATCCGCAGTCGTCCCGGGCGCTCGGTTATCAGGATTGCCCCATCCGGTAGCCACGCCATACTCCACGGATGTTCCAGGTTGTCCGCCAGAACGGTTTTCTGCAGCTCTGGCGAGCTAGCTACGGTATCGGCGGGAACCAGGTTCTGCGTGCGGGTGGGGGTCTGGGATGGGTTGGAGGTCAAGGCACAACCGGCGATCGCGCAACTGGCGATCGCGCTACCGATGATTGTACCGAGGGAATTGGATTTCGCGGTCATGGCTACAGGTTAAGTGATGGCAGTTTGCTAACTATTGTAGAAGCTTTTGCCCGCTTTTTGCTCCCCCGGAATTGCCGATGCGCCAAATTTTCTCTCCCTTTTTCTGGGAAAGAATAGCCGCTAATAGCTAAAGTCGGTTAAAAACTGACTGAACGGATTATCCTACCAGTTGACAATCGGCAAAATTTGCGTTACTATACGAATAATGGAAAAGGTGCGGCCATATATATAGGCTGGAGCCAAAGAGATTTGCTCGCCGCCACTCAAAGTCCCCGGCTAATAGCTAAAGTCAGTTAAAAACCGACTGAACGGATTATCCTACCAGGTTTTGACTCGTTCCGCGGCTCGCGGGAACCTCTTCCCCAGAAAAATGTCTCATCTCCCACCACTAACTGTAGAAAAATCCGTTTCCTCAATCAATCGACGTAAGTTTTGCCATTCTGGCAACCATTCCCATACGTTATCTGGTTTTTGCTCAATTCGCGTCACAATTCTTTCTAAAAACACTTCCTCTGGTGAGTAATTAGAGTTAGGGGAAGGTTCAAATCCAACTCCCCGGAGGTTATCTCTCATGGCGTATAGCAAATCTTTTCCTGCAAAATAGCAGAGATAATCCGCAAAACGCGAGCCACCCGGTTTAAATTGAGGAAGCAAGGTAGAAAACTTATTCTCAACGTCTGCTTCAGAAACTACGTGAAATCCCCCATATTCTCGAACGATTTCGGCGATTCTTTCTTGGCATGGTTTTTTCCCGATTTTGCGGGGAAAGCAATGTCCTTTCCTAACTTCTTCACCCCAAAAATTCTTAAATCGCTCGCAGGCTAAGGCTGTTCTGGCGGCTGAGTATGCAGCAATTTTTTCGGCTGCATTGTCTAAAGCACTCTGATATTCATTGGGAGAAGGTGCTTTTTTGTCTAATGCTTTTTGCACCACCACTGGGTCGATTAAATAGTTTTCAATCTCTTTTCTTTCTCATGACCAGCCAATCCAATTCTCTGCATAAATTAATCGAGGGGGTTCGTCAAATTTGTGGGAAGCGCGACAATCAAAATCGCGATCTACTAGACAAGCTAAATTCGGAATTCTGCGGCGATCGGCGATGATACTACCCAAAAAGTTTGAGGTTTTTCCGCCTATCGGTCGAATGTCGCATTTCGGGAGTAACTGACGAATGACTCGAATATCGATGCTTTTCGGATTTCCCTCACAGTAGAGAACGGTTACAGACACAATGTTCCTCCGGGCAAACGATAGGTTTCACTTTCTGCGATCGCATTGCTAATCGATTCCGAGTGAGTGGTAATAATAAACTGACAGGTTGGCTCAATTTTCATAAGCTGACCCACAAAATATTGAGCCGCCGACGGATGTAAATTGAGGTCAATTTCATCAATTAAAACCACTGAATAAGCAATTTGTTGTCTGACGAACTCGTATAACAGGGGAAATACAGACTGCTCGCCGGCTGACATTTCTGCAATATCGTAGGTTCGGTATCCATCATTAAGCAAGAAATAGGTTTCTTCATCAGTAGGAGAGTCCAAACTCGGAGATTTTTCTAACCCGGCGAAGGAGCGCTCTGGAAATACCTTTTTATAAAGTCTTTCTATCTGCAAGAGATAACTATGGGAATAATCGCCTACACCGGATTCCCGTTTTCGATACCAATCAATTAAATACTGTCGCAACCGCCCTACTCCTAGCTCAAATGAAGTTTCGCTACTGCGTTCTTTTACGTTGTTTCCGCTGCTATCTGGGTGGGAACCCGAGCCTAAATTCCGAAACTGGTCGAACCAAAAAACCCCGGGAAGTTTGGCAAAATACTCTCGGAAAGACTGCTCCCGCCTTTTGATAAACCATTGGGCATAATATCTGCCCATAAACTGAGCGCGTTGTGCTGGAGTATCCCCCGCTTTCCAAAAATCGCCGCTCAACACCAGGCGCACTTTTTGGCTATCTCCCGGTTCGACAAAATCGCGCATTTCTTTGAACTCAGACGGTTGAGCGTCGTACCATTTTCGAGCCAATTCGCGCGTGGCGTCTAGTTCATCTTGTTCGAACAAAACTTGCATCTCAATTCGCGGAGAACCCCATCTAAAATAGCGACTGGGAAGGAAACCAATCCAGTCAAAATCGGAGATATCGAAAATCCGACGAGTGGCTAATGCAAGTGGAATGGCGATCGCTTGTAATAGAGTGGTTTTTCCGCTCCCATTATCCCCCAAAATCAGATAGCGACTGCTAACTTCATCCAGAATACTATTCTTGAATGAAATCTCTATATCCTTAAACCGCTTAAAGTTTTGAATGTAAATAGATTCTACCTTCACCCGCTTTTCCCCTCTAACGGACATCATCTGTGGCGGTGCGTGGTTCGGAGGAGAAGCAGCAGAAGCCTCGCCATCCTTGTCCTTTCCCTGAAAAACGCCACCTCAAAGCACTAATCTTAACCTATCAAATTTTCAGACATGTGGCAACATGAGGCATGAGAATGGCTTTCCAGGGCGCACCGCCCCCACAATCCGCGTGACACTGTAGGTTGAGAAAAATACCCTGAGCCAGGGTAGGGTTAAATGCGAACAGAGCTGCTCCTACGCAGGCTAATTAAAAATAGAGGTTTGACCGGTAGATTTGGGATCGGTGTTCTCGCTACCGCGCGATCGCCGCCCGGGGTTTTGAGCAGTTTGGGGTGGTGACGGAGAGACTTATTTCGCCTCGGGAGGAGCCAGGAGGGGAGATATAGGGGCGCACCTATTCCATTATCTTTAGGCTAACACAAAATTTGTCAAATTTACCGTTAATTTGGAGAAATTTGGCTAAATTTGTCCCAGGGAGAAACACCCCTAGGGTGGGAAATAGGATTTTGAGGCAACATTCAGCTTGTTCTCAGGAGAGACTCATCTGCAGGTGATGGAATACAAAGGTGTGAAGTGCTTGGGGAAGAGCGGATGAAAGAGGAGATGCTGAATTGCGGGGAAAAGAGACGATCGCAGTGTAGATCGGTTTCAGCGAGACTGCGGCGACAATGGATAAAACAGGGGCGGCGAATTCAACAGTGGGGGCGATCGCCGAAACTGTGGGTAGCGATCGCCCTAGTGCTGTGTCTGCTAGTGAGTTGGTTGACCCCGCTCAACCGTCTCTTCGATCGCGCCTTTCTCACCGCCACCCTAGAACGGTGGGGAAATTGGGCGGTATTTCTCTTCGTGTTTATATACGTTGTTGCCACCGTTGTCGGCATTCCCGGCACAGTAATGACCCTAGCGGGCGGTGCGGTATTTGGGTTGCTGTGGGGAACAGTGTGGTCCGTTATCGGTGCCACCCTTGGGGCGATCGGGGCCTTTTGGGTAGCGCGGTACCTGCTGCGAGACTGGGCGGAACGACGATTCGCACATCATCCCGCCCTGGCAAGATTCGATCGCGCCGTCACCCACTACCCGCTTGCATTCGTGCTTGCCGTGCGTTTTGCCCCCATCTCCCCGTTTAACGTAGTTAATTTTCTGTTTGGGCTGACCTCCCTGCACTGGATACATTACGCGATCGGCACCCTGTTCGGAATTATCCCCGGCACCCTGGCTTATACCTGGCTGGGCGTCACTGGAGATCGCGCCTTGCGGGGAGGCGATCGGCTGCCATTTTTCCTAGCCCTCAGCGCGATCGCTTTGCTTTCGGTAATTCCGGTATGGGTGAAACGGAGAATGAACCCATAGGGTGAGCAATGCCCATCCTACAGCGATCGTTTTTTATGCCTAAGCTGGGGAAAAGTGAGCCATGCCCCCTACAGTTTAGGCGTAGAAATATCCGCGTGTTTTATACAGCGAATAATAATAATCGAGTCGGTTAAAACCGACTTCAGCTATGAGACGGGGGTTTAAACCCCCGGCGGACTATGAGAAGGGGATTTAAACCCCCGGCGGACCTCAGGGATGAGGCACCGCCAGAGTTCGGATCAAAACTGATAGGTGACGCCGATTTGCAAAACCGGATAGAAACGGAAGCCGTCGAGGTCCTCCTGGAGGTCTTCTTCTTCGCGCTGCAGTTCTGTTTGCAATCCCGGACTACCCGCGCCACCGGTGGCGGTCAAATTCACCTCGGGAGAGCGTTGAAACATCACGCCGAGGTCTACAAAAAAACCCCATCGCTTACCCGGGGTGACGGGATTGCCCCAACCCACTCCAATATAAGGAGCGAAATCGGGAAAATCCACTTCCGCCTCCAACGTGCCAACTTCAGCGGCGAGAAAGGTAGAATTGCCGATTTCGTAAGCTTCCACACCGTTGATAGTTGTCGGTTCACCACTTCCGGTCGCTTGATTGCCATTAAACACCAGGCCCCCCGTGAAGCGGAACCCCTGATTTTCAATCGGATAATAATCCACCAGGGCCGGAATAGTTCGCAGATCCACATCCGTATTGTAGTCAATCCCGCTTTCCTCAAAATCGGCACTAAAAGACAAGCCGTTATACCCGATTCTGGCGTTAAGATTGGGCAAAATTCTGCCCGTCACATTCGCGCCCAGGCCCAGGGTGCCCCCGGTACCGATAACGCCAATTCCGCTGCGTTCTTCTTCCAGGCGGATAGTGCGCGGTGGGGATGGCGGGGTGGGTTCCGAAGGCGGTACTGGTGCGGGGGGGACCGGGCGAGTGGGGGGCGAGGGGGCCGGTTCGCGGGGCACCTCGCGCCTGGGGGGCGGTGGGGTACCCTGACAGCGAGAATTTAAGGGGAATAACCGACAAAGGGTTTCCAGGTCAGTTTCTTGCGCCTGTAGGGGTTGCGATCGCTGCGCCTGCATCGCCAGGGCGCTGGTGATGCCAATCAAGAGATAAACGAGCTTTATGGGTTTAAATGTTTGGGGCATGAAATTCCTGTTTTCACCTGCTTTTGGGCTGGATAAACCTGCTTTGGCATCATATAGCATAAGGGCGATCGCGACGCAAGCTTTTTTCAGCACTGGCGGCGGTGTTTTTTCCCCTAGAGGAATCCCCGGTTTTATAATTAACTTAAGGCTGCAATTTTTTGCCTATTATTTTTTGGAGGTCAGTCAAGTTATGGCAGTTCGCAAAGACACCATCTTCGAGCGGTTTCTCGGCCCCGTGATGCGGCTGTTTCTGGATGAAGCAGAAATGCGACGGTTGCATGAAAGTATCGACTGGGAGAGAGAAATCGCCCAATTCCAGCGAGATATAGAGTATCCATCCTACTACATCAGCCAAAACTTTCACGGAATCGAAGGCGGGTATTTAACGGCAGATGCAGCGGTGAGTTACGACCCCATCACCCAATATGTCCTCCCGCCCAACGAAACCTTAGTGCGCCAAGGAGCGATCGATGCCATTAGCGGGCAACCCCGTCGCATTCTAGATCTCGGATGCGGCACTGGTTCGATGACCCTCATGCTGCAGCAAGCCTTTCCCGAAGCGGAAGTTATCGGATTGGATTTATCTCCCTATATGCTGTGTATAGCCCAGCGCAAAGCCCAAGCTGCCGGCTTAGAGATTCAGTGGGTACATGGGAATGCGGAAAAAACCGACTTCCCCGACGCCGCCTTCGACTTGGTAACGGCATCGTTATTATACCACGAAACCCCTCCCCGAGTCGCGCAAGCGATCGCCCGAGAAAGCTTTCGCCTGCTGAAAACCGGCGGCGAGTTTATCGTTTTCGATGGCAATCAAAAGACCCTGCGCCACACCGAGTGGCTGACCGACATTTTCGAGGAACCCTATATTCGCGATTACGCCAAAGGTAGCGTGGATGCTTGGATGGGGGCGGCGGGATTTGGCGCAGTGCGGACCGAGGAGCACTGGTGGGTCAATCAAGTGACGCGCGGGGTAAAACCGATCGCCAATTCCGCCTCGGAGTCACCCTCCTCCACCGCTGAATGGGTGCAACAACCCAGTTTCGCCTAATGCCGATTGCCTCACATGAAATGGCAGATAGGTCTGAAACGCCCTATCTTGGATCGGTGCGTGACCCCCGTAGCCAATGAGTGGGAGAATTGCCCGACTCGGTGGCGGGGGTCACGCACCCTACCTGGGGGGCTACGTGAGAAGCGATCGGGGATATGGGGTATAAAAGAGCGATCGCCCTCCATCGGAGAGTCGGTCTTAGGCGGATTTTCGGTGAGCTTGACGCAGGGGAATTTCGATAATAAACTCGGTTCCCTTGCCCGGAGTGGAAACGCACTGAATTTGTCCTTGATGCTTGTCTGCAATAATTTGGTAGCTAATCGATAACCCAATACCCGTGCCTTTTCCGGGGGGTTTGGTGGTAAAAAACGGGTCGAACAAGCGATCGCGCACCGACTCGGGAATCCCCGGACCGTTATCGGAAATGCGGATAGCCACCACATCGCCGCCAACGACTTCCGTGCGAATGGAGATAGTCATTTGTCCTTGGTCATTTGACTCCAATGCATCGATCGCATTAGCAATGATATTCATAAACACTTGATTGAGTTGTCCCGGATAGCATTCCACTGGGGGGAGGGAACCATACTCTTTAATAATATTGATTCCCGAGCTATCTGCTGTGGGTTTCAAGCGGTTGTGTAAAATCAGCAGAGTGCTATCGATACCCGCGTGCAGGTCTACTGCTTTTACTTCTGCTTCATCCACCCGAGAAAAGGTGCGTAAAGACTGGACAATTTCGCGGATGCGATCGGCTCCGATTTTCATAGCGCGCAGCACTTGGGGCAAGTCTTCCACGAGAAATTCCAGCTCAATTTCTTCTAAGCGATCGCGAATTTGGGGGGCGGGATGGGGATAGTGCTGTTGATAAAGGGCAATCAATTCGAGCAAATCTTCCATGTAATCTTCTGCATGAGGAAGATTGCTATAAATGCAACCCACGGGATTATTAATTTCATGGGCAACCCCCGCCACCAATTGTCCGAGACTGGACATTTTTTCAGTTTGAATCAGTTGCACCTGAGTGGTTTGCAATTTTTCTAACGTGCGTTGCAATTCAGTGGCTTTTTCCCGTTCTCGTTGTGCCGATCGCTGTAAATCTTGGTAGAGGTTGGCATTGTCCAGAGAAATTGCAGCTTGAGCGGCTAACAGGGATAAAATTTCCAAGCGATCGCGCGTAAATGCGCCCACCGTCAGCCGATTTTCCAAATACAAAACCCCAGTTAAAGTACCGCGATCGCGCACTGGAACTCCTACAATCGACTTAGGTTGATGAGTTGTGATATAGGAATCCTCCGCGAACAATTCCTCATTCACCGCATCATTCAGCACCACCGTTTCCTCAGTTCGCGCCACATAATTAATCACCGAAATCGGCAAATCCGGGCGTTCTTCTAGAGGAACAAATGGCATAACGATGACATTTTCTGGTTCCACAGAACATTCCGCCGCCAGAACCAAAGGGTTATCGTCGGATGCGGAAACATCCCGATGGCGCAACAGCAGCAATCCTTTTTGTGCCCCGGCATTTTCCATCAACACCTGCATCAACTTATCCAGCAAGCGATCGAGCAGAATTTCCCCCGAAATCGCCCGATAAGCTTTCAGGAGGGAAGATAAATCCAAGGCGGCGGAAGTGCTTTCCGTACTGCTAGATTTTGTGGTGCGAGTCACAGTGATATCCAGGGGTGCGGTTGCGGGAACGCGGGAGAGGAATTGGGGATATCGTTGTTCTAACTGACTCACTTTAGCCCCTGCGCCCCAAGTCATGTAAGCATAATAGGCATCGGTGAGATAAACCCGGGCAATTTTTTCTTTTCCGCGCTGCAAATAGAAAGTGCCGGCGAGTTCGTGAGCTAATGCTGCTTCCGGGAGATAGCCCGATTGTTGCGCGCCAGCGATCGCGCGATCGTATTCCTCCGCCGCTTCCGCATATTTCCCCTGAATTCGCCACAATTCTGCCGCCACCAACTCGTACTTATGCTGATAGTTTGCGCCCCCAGAAACCGCCCATTTTTTCAGTTTTTTCTGATTGCGCTTAACCTGCTTTAAGTATTTCTTTTGAGTCTTGGCATCCACCTGCGGATAATCTCCCAGCAGCGCCAGAGAATAGTAAAAATTATGCAGGGGAATATTCATCGTCCCCAAAGCGCCTTCTTCATAGTGCAAAGCGCAGCAAGCGTTTTCCACCGCAGCGGAATAATCCCCAAAGCAATAGTGCAAGAAAAGTTTAGCCAAATACACCGGAAACAGCACCATGCGATTGCCCGATTCGATTAATTGCGGCAGCATTTGCCCTTCATCAAAGCTCGGACCGGCCAGAGTTTTTGCTGTAGCGAATTGCCCTTGTAAATTCAGCACCACTTGATGCCAAATTTTGCCATAATAGAGCTGAAACGCTTGTTTGTACTCGCCCATCAGTTCCAGGTAATTGGATTGTTTGAGTTGTACGTCGGGCAGTGCTTCCCCACTCAAAAACAGGTAATTGCAATAAAACGCGGCACAGTGACAGGCAAATTCTTGGTCGCCGGTTTCTAACCCGCTGTAGATACCTTTTTGCAATGGGTCGAGGGTATAGCGCACATGTTCTTGCCAGTGGCGGATAAAAAATTCGCGGGTGAGGTAAACTTTGGCAGCGATGGGTTTGGCGTTGAGTTTTCCTAACAATTGTAGCCCCAATTCACCAAACCGAGAGCCTTGTTTGATATCGCCAACAATGCCGCACAAAATCATCCCATAGGCGGCATAGGCATAGGCGGAAATCGGCGCATTTCCGTACTTCAGGCTCAGCTTAATCATAGTGAAGACAATGAGCGGAAAAAGCTCGGGTTTGGCGATAAAAACGGGCGGAACGGAATTCATCAGAATTCGCATAGCGGCGATTTTATCCGGTTGGGTCATTTCGGGCAGTTGTGCCAAGTCTTCAATGCGTTTTCCCGCCATTGCAACTTTGGTACTCAGCAACCCGGCGATCGCGCGCATATCCCCGGCGTTTTTCGGCAGAGAAATGCCCAACATTTCCAGCACTTCCAGAGCGATATCCACCGCTGCTGCCATTTGGTTTTGGGCGATATAAAACTGGAGTTTCTTTTCGTAAACGCTTGCGCGATCGAGCAGAGTTTGAGCGCGCTGTAACACGATATCCGCAAGCTGGTTTGCTCCCTGGAAATTCCGGTTTAAATATTCCGCTTCTACCGCTTCTACATGCAGGTGCAAGGTCAGTTGATATTGCGCGGTCCAACTCTGTGGCGATAACAGATTCAACCCCTCGTTTAAATAGCGCACTGCAGCTTCATAGGCGGTTGCAGCTTTAGCTTTTTGACCGGCAATCAAATTGAGCTGGGCTAATTCCTCTTTTTCAGTTTGCAATTCTAAGGTATCCGCACCCACATTTAATTGGTTCACCAAGGTGAAGATATTGGCTTCTCGGTCCTCGGGGGGAATGCTTTGCAGGAGCAATTGACCGATGTTGAGATGGGTAGCTTTTTTCTGCGTTTCGGGGATTAAAGAATAGGCAGCTTGTTGCACGCGATCGTGGAGAAATTTATAGGAAATCGAGCCTTGCAGGGCGGGAACTTTTAAAGCAAAAGTTTCCCTGTCTGGAGTTTCCCGAAGGGTTTCCGGGGCAATTTCGCCCAGCATGGGAATTTTATAGGCATTGCTCGCGGGTAAAATTAATCCCGCCTGTAGTGCTGCCCACAACTCCGTAGCGGTTTCGCTCTGGGATTGATGCCTTGCAATGGCGAGGACTTCTAACGTAAATTGATTGCCGATACAAGCGGCTAGCTTCACCAGTTCTTGGGTGGATTCGGGCAGTTTTTCAATGTTCCTGGCTACTAATTCTATTACGCTTTTATCCGTGATGCCAATAGCTTGAATTTGAGCGATATTCCACTGCCAATTGCCGGAAATAAAGTCAAACTGCAATAGCTTTTCAGTGGCTAAAGATTGCAGCATTTGGGTTAAAAAGAAGGGATTGCCCCCGGTTTTGTGGAAGAGAAGTTGGGCGAGTTCTGCGGATGGGAGAGAAGCGGCGTTTCGGTCCGATAAATCGCGATCGCTCTCTAAGGTATCTGCCACTAATGCTTTGACATCCGACAAGGATAAAGGTGTCAGTTGAATCGAATTAACCACTGCACCGGCGTTTTCCATATTTTCAATGCACTGCATCAACGGATGCACCGCACTGACTTCGTTATCTCGATACGCGCCAATCCACAGCAGATATTGCGTGTCTGGGGTACTCATCAGGGAGTCGAGAAACTGCAAAGAGGCGCTATCTGCCCACTGCAAGTCATCTAAAAATAAAACCAGGGGATGTTGTTTTTGGGTAAATACCCGAATGAATTGTTGGAAAACTCGATGAAAGCGATTTTGCGATTCTGTCGGTCCGAGTTGGGCCACCGGGGGCTGTTTGCCGATAATCCGTTCTACGGTAGGAATCACATCAATAATGAGCTGCCCGTTATCTCCCACTGCAGCGAGGATTTGTTGTTTCCAGTAGGCGATTTTGCTGCGATTTTCGGTGAGCAGTTGCCGAATCAGTTCGGCAAAGGCTTGAATTAAGGCATCATAGGGAATGTTGCGCTTGAATTGGTCGAATTTGCCTTTGATAAAGTAGCCGCGCTTTTTGACGAGGGGTTTGTGGATTTCTTGCACCAAAAAGGATTTTCCGATACCGGAATAGCCGGCGATCGCCATCATTTCTGCTGCACCAAAACTCACCCGTTGAAATGCCTGCATCAGGGTAGCAACTTCCCGTTCTCTACCATATAATTTTTGCGGAATTAGCAGTTGAGCGGATTTATCTCGCGCCCCCACTTGAAACGGCGCGATCGCCCCTTGACTTTGTAGGCGATCGAGACTGCATTGCAAATCATACTGAATCCCGGCGGCACTTTGATATCGTTCTTCGGCGGTTTTTGCCATTAATTTCATCACGATATCCGACACCACGGGAGGAATTTCACGGTTGAGGTGATGGGGGGGAATTGGCGTTTTCGCCATATGTGCGTGAATCAATTCCATCGGATCGGCGGTGGTAAAGGGAAGTTGCCCGGTGAGCATTTCATAAAAGCTCACGCCGAGGGAATAATAGTCCGTGCGATAATCTATGCAGCGATTCATTCTCCCGGTTTGTTCCGGGGACATATAGGCAAGGGTGCCTTCCAGTAAGTTCGGATCCATCGGCGTGGGATTTTCTTTCCACAGGCGCGAGGCAATGCTAAAATCTGCAATTTTAACTTGACAAGTGGCGGGATTGATGATAATATTTGAAGGTTTGATGTCTTTATGAATGATTTGTCGTTCGTGCAATTGGCCGATAATTTCTACCAGCATCATGCCCAAGTGCAGGCACTCTTGAAGAGAAAGGGTTTTCTGAGATAAAAAATCTTTCAGGGATTCGCCGCCAAAGTCTTCTAAGACGATCGCCTGAATTTCGCGATCGCAAATAAATTCCAGGGGATTGACCACCCCAGGGAGTTCTAGGGAATGGGAAATTTCATATTCATATCGCAAGGCGGCGATTTGTTCCAGGGTGGGATAATCCTGTTTGAGCCGTTTAATAATCACTGGCGAACCATCGGATTTTTTGATGCCGCGACAGATGACGGTATTGAGTCCTTCTTGCAGGATTTCTCCGATTTGGTAGCCGAAAAGTGCCTTCATTTCTTAAATGTCCTCCTTTACGGGTGTGGTGGAACGAGCGTTTAAATAATTTCCTCTCGATTGCGTTAATGATGTTACGGAATTAACAATGCACTGGATTGTTAGGGTGCGATCGCCATTTCAGCAAAGCCACAAAATTTTTCTGGGTAAAATAAAATTTGTGTTATTATTTTTTCGGCTTAATTTATTGTTACCTTCTCCGCTTCACTTTTGCATCAGCAAATCCACCACACCGACTTCCGTAAAATTACGGAGACCCTCCCTCAGTAAATTTACTGAGCTGACCGATGCTGCCCTGCAAGGAGGCAGGTGGCATTCGGGGGTGCAGTGGGGGCGAATTCCCTTTTCCTTGGGGGTTTGCGCCCCTCAGAACCGCAATATTGTAGCACAGGGGCAGGTTGTTACAAAATTTAACCCCCGTCCCTCCCGAAACCAGGGGAGGACACTGGGGGTGCAACATTGCCGAGAGTTGGCGATTAAACGCCGGACAAACTACTCCGGTTCGTGTTCGAGCAATTCCGCGATCGCCCTGCCTTCTTCGGGTGTATCGATGGGCAGCACTTGACGCGCATCGGTAATCAACCAATCCAGGGCCGCCGCTTGCACGTCAATCGAGGCCCCGGTTTTATCCACGCAGTAGCGACCAAACACCAGCTTATCCACCAAACGCACCCCAGGTCCCAAGCGCGAATATTCAAAAATCACGCTATTTTCCACCGTCGTCCCACTCGAAATCTGACAACTCGGCCCGATCATCGTCGGACCGACAATTTTCGCTCCATCTTCAATCCGCGTCATCGCCCCAATGTACACCGGACCTTGAATCTCCACCTTATCCCAGTCCATCACCACATTTAAACCAGTGTACACCCCAGGTGCCACTTCTTTCCCCGGAATCGACACATTTTTAATTTCCCCCAGCAACACGCCGCGAATCGCGCGCCAATAATCCGGAACCTTTCCAATATCCACCCATTGGAAATCCATTGTAATCCCATAAAACGGTGCCCCCATTTCCACCAACTTGGGAAATAAGTCGCCGCCAATATCAAATTCTTGCCCGGAAGGAACATAATCGAGAACCTCTGGCTCGAAAATGTAAATCCCGGTGTTAATGCTGGTACTCATCGCTTCGTCCACCGACGGTTTTTCTTGGAAGGTCTTGATGCGATCGTCTTCATCGGTGACCACCACCCCGTAGCTAGACACTTGCTCCCGGGGGACGGATTTCATCACAATCGTGGCGATCGAACCTTTTTCTTTATGAAACCGCACCGCCTCGCTGATATTCAGGTCAATCAGCGCATCCCCGCATAACACCACAAAGGTATCGTCAAAAAAGGGGTAAAAGTCTTGGATTTTCTTCATACCCCCCGCACTTCCGAGGGCTTCCCCAACCAGTTGGCCATCCACGATTCGCCCTTCAAAGGAATAGGCAATTTCTACCCCAAATCGCTGACCATCGCGAAAATAGTTTTCGATTTCGTTGGCCAGGTGGCTGACATTGACCATAATTTGGTCAAATCCATGTTGGCGCAGCAACTCGACCAAAAATTCCATCACTGGCTTTTGCAGGATGGGAATCATCGGTTTGGGAATCGTGTAGGTGATGGGACGCACGCGGGTACCTTTACCCGCTGCCAGAATCATGGCTTTCATGATAACCTCCGATACGTTTGGAAACCCCCGTGCTTTAGCCGGGGGAGGAAAAACGAACATGCGGCTTTAGCCGCCGTCAAAACTATATTGAGAATTGGGTGTGCAGCGGGTTCGGTTGCCCCTGCACATAGAGATA
>NZ_JAYFEQ010000678.1:0-8986 GCF_055795085.1 Phormidium sp. CCY1219
CTGCCGAATAGTCCCAACCGCGCTTGCACCTCCGAAGTAAAAAATTCGTTACCTCACCCATATGAGAACTGCTATATTTCCTAAAATCCTTGCCCCGATCGCAGATTGCCCTGGGTTGAAATCTGAGGCCATTTCAGCGCCCAAGTCAGCGTGAAGTTCTTCGATGCTTTGAACTGCTGCATTTTTCCGAGATCTGTATCGTACTGTTTAAATCCTGACCTTGCCGGGAATTGTCCCCTGTCTCTACTTCTATAACTTTTTTGATATTGGCAATCTGCAATAAGCCGAGGGTGGCGCAGGTGCCACTGTAGGTAAATCAGGCAAAGAAGGGAAAATAAATTAAGGAGTGCTTGCAAGGGGTCTGGAGAGGGAGTGCTTGCAACAAAGCACAGGAGTGAGTAACAATAAAAGTTTGCAGCCATTGCTGCCCCGACTCATTTCGCCGATTGGATTGACACAGCAAAATGCTGCAAGCGGGTGAAACGGAAGTTGTTTTTTGCTAAATTATCGCCACTGATGCCCTACGAACCGCTGCACCATAAATATCGTCCCCAGAGTTTTGCCGATTTGGTGGGACAAGATGCGATCGCCACCACCCTAACCAACGCCATTCGGCAAAATAGAATTGCACCCGCGTATTTGTTTGCCGGACCGAGAGGAACCGGCAAAACGTCCAGTGCCCGGATTTTGGCCAAATCCCTTAATTGCCTGAACAGTACAGCCCCCACAGACGCGCCCTGCGGGAAATGCGAAGTTTGCCGCGCGATCGCCAATGGTTCCTCTTTAGATGTAATTGAAATTGACGCTGCGAGCAATACCGGCGTAGACAACATCCGAGAACTCATTGAAAGAGCGCAATTTGCCCCCGTACAATGTCGGCAAAAAGTTTATATTGTGGATGAGTGTCATATGCTCAGCACCGCCGCATTCAATTCGCTTCTCAAAACCTTAGAAGAGCCACCCGATCGCGTGGTATTTGTATTAGCGACCACCGACCCGCAACGAGTATTACCCACCATTATTTCTCGCTGTCAGAGATTCGATTTTCGGCGCATTCCGTTAGAAGCAATGGTGCAGCATTTAACCCAAATTGCGGCGAAAGAAAATATCGACATTGCCGAAGAAGCGGTACGAACCGTGGCGCAAATCGCCCAAGGGGGACTGCGAGATGCGGAGAGTTTGCTCGATCAGCTTTCCCTGCTAGAGGGGCAAGTTACCGTAGAGCGGGTGTGGGATTTAGTCGGGGCAGTACCGGAGCGAGATTTAATTCGGTTGTTGCACAGCATTGCTGCAGATGATGGAGAAGGCGTGTTGGACAATGCGCGAGAACTGATGAATCGCGGGCGAGAACCCTTGGTCGTGCTGCAAAACCTTGCCAGCTTCTACCGAGATTTACTGATTGCCAAAACCGCACCCAGCCGTGCGGATTTAGTTGCCCTGACGCCTCCCACATGGGAAGAACTGTGTGACATTGCGGCGCAGGAGTGGGAACTCGGGCAGATTTTAGCCGGACAGCAGCACCTACGCACCTGCGAAGGGCAGATCAAAAACACCACTCAACCTCGGTTGTGGTTGGAAGTGACATTATTGGGATTATTGCCAGCGGCGATTCAAGCTCACACAGAAGCCCGAACCGTAGCGACGCCGAAGACGAGAACAGCGCCGAAGACGCGATCGCCCCAGACAGCCCCAGTGCCAGCCGCAAGCCCACCGCTCAGCCCTGCAACCCCGGTGCCGGATCGGGGGATTGCCGAATCCTCAGTAGCGCAACCGAACCCCTCACCGATGCGCCCTCCCGAGGGGGAAGTGGGGGGGCAAGATCCGGCAGCCACTTCCCCTCCTCCCCCACCGAGTACAGCACTGGAAACCGAGGAGAGTCCCGCGCCGGATCTCGAGGCCATTTGGCAACAAGTCGTGGGGCGGGTAGCAATGGGGTCTACCCAAGCGTTACTCAAGCAACATGGAGAATTGATCGCGATCGCGGGTCAGCAGGCGCGAGTGGGCATTCGTTCGCAACCCTTGCTGCAGATGGTTCAGAAAGGAGTAGACTCCCTGCAAACCGCCTTTGAGCAAGTGGTCGATGGGCCAATTCACGTCACCCTAGAAGTGACCAGTCAGATGAAAGCGAAATCGACAACCGGCCCCAAAGGCGGTGAAAATCTCTCTGGGAGTTCAGGGTCTTCTGGGCCGGCAGTGGATCTCCCGAGGGAGCGCAGCGCCGGAAGGGGAGCCTCGCCGCCATCAGCCACCCCCCCGGTTCAGAGGATGCAAAAGGCGACCGGTGAGAGGGAAAAACCGTCCAACCCGGTTAAAAAATCTGCCCTTTCATCGAGGCAGCAAACCGCAGCACCAGCCGATAGCCGTGAAGAATCGGGGGAGGGAGATTTTGAGGAAACGCGGGTAGCAGCGAAACGATTTGCCGAGTTTTTTAATGGAGAAGTGGCGATTTTACCGGAGGATTGGGATATTGCCACCGTTGAGCTGACAGAGGAGAACGAAGGTTCTGCGTCGCTACCGGCACAAGAGGCACCGATCGCGGAGGATACACTCCCTTGGCACAGGGAAGAAGCAACCCGCGAGGCGTCGCCTTCCATGCAGGTGAGGGAGGCAGAGGTATCCGAGGAAGAATTACCGAAGCAAGCTGAAGTCGAGCAACCTGCCGAGAGGCAAGAGGGAGAGGACTTGAGCGAGGATCCGTTTGGTGGATTAGAGTTTTGATGCCTTGCAGTTTTGGGGAGAAGTAGGGCTGGGAGGGCTCAGAGAGGGTGTTTGAGGAGAAATGGGTGATGGTGCGAGGAGGTTTGCCCTTCCAAGGCGTAGGCATTGGTGGAGGAATGAATCTCGCGAGTCAAGGGAGAGTTCCTGGGAGGGGGTGAAAAGACAGAAGGCGAGAATTTGCAAATTCTCGCCTTCGGGGGTGGTAGTTAGGGGTGAAATTGTCAGCTTCCTTGATGGAGAGTTTTGACCCATTTCAGACGTTTAGGTCGCACCGACATGCGGATGGCGATACTGGCAACGATACCTAACCAGTGGAACATGTAAACAGTGCCGCGTAGGGTTTGGAGGAGATGGATGAACCGACTAGAAGTTGGTTGCGATCGCGATTGGCGCGAGGAGCTGGTTTCGATGCGCCGCAAACCCACAAACATGGCCACCAGGGACAAAGCGATCGCTAAACTGGTTATCGGCGCGAACACCGGCAGACGGTTGCGGGCGATCGCCATCAGCAAATCCGGTACAGTGGCGGCGGGAAGGAAATACTGGATCGTCCAAAAATTGAACATATCCCAAGTTTTGCCAATGCCCATGCGATTGCTCAAAATCAGACGCCAGTAGTCCAGATAGCGCTGGTAGCCGCCTTCTCCCCAGCGGTTGCGCTGATGCCAGAGTGCCAAGGGTTGGGTAACGCCTTCTTCCCGGACCGGGACCATGAGAAATTCAATGTCCCAGCGATCGAGATGCAATCGAAGGGTTAAATCGAGATCGTCGGTAATCGTTTCTTCATTAAAGCCGCCGCAGCGTTCTAAAGCGTGACGGCGGATAAACTCGCCATTGCCGCGCAGTTCTCCAATGCCGCCGAGGGCCGTGCGCTGTTGTTGAAAATAGCTATCGAGAGCCATTTCAGCCATTTGACCGCGCGTCAAGAAATTAACCGAGGGATTGGCGATCGCCTTTCGCATTTGCACCGCCCCGACTTGGGGGCGATGGAAGGCGGGCAATACCCGTCGCAGCACATCCGGCGACACTTGAGCGTCGGCATCGAACACGGCGAGAATTTCACCGCAGGTGAGGGGTAACACCTGATTGAGGGCACCGGATTTGCCCCCGGTGGCGTCAGCAGAGCGACGAAACACCTTCAGATTGTCGTATTTTTTTTGCAGACGCTCCAACACCTGGGGAGTGCGATCGCTGCTGTTATCGTCGATCGCCCATACCTCATAGAGAGTTTTGGGGTAATCCAGATTGCACAGGATGTCAATCAGCTTTGCGATCACCGCTTCTTCATTTTTCGCCGCCACCAGCAGGGACACCCGGGGCCAATGTTCTCGCGTTTCTTCCGACAAAGGGGGTGGAGCGTCAGCGGGGCGGGTCAGTAAGACTCGCAGGGCATGAATGCCCATCACGCCGGTGAAACCCAAGACGATCCAGGAACCGAAGGAAAGTAAATGAAGGGCAACGGTGCCACTCCAGACAAACACGAGTAAAACCGCAGCTTTGCGTCTGCGACCCTTGTAGCCGCGATAAACATCTTCTGCTGCTTCTGACTCGGAATCAGACCAGGCAGACAAGATAGAACTGAGAGGCTCGAACTCCGGAAAGGAGTTGTTTTCAGGCCAGGAATTCGCTGGCATAGGTAACGTGATTGAAAAACCAATATTTGTGCGTCATGCTCGAGCTGACCAATGGCAAGCGATCGCCCCTGGGGGGTGCTTTGGTGGTCTGATGCGGGGGCGATAGCCATCGCACCGACATCGGCGTTTCTCCGCAAAGGGGGAGGAAGCGACGGTTAGGGTCAGGAGCGGCGATCGCTGCCGGCTTCACTCGAGACTAATGATGCTTTATTGTATCCAAGATTGGTATATTTCTGGAAAAATGGGTCAATTTCTCTTTCCCACTCAGCCGCAGAGGGTTGCCAGGGCGATCGCGCGAGTCGGGGTGGGATAAACTGGTCGCGGCAATCCCGTTGTCCCACTTGCCACAGTTCCGTTGCTGGATTTACCCCCTCGTGAAATAGCCAGAGGGGTTGACAGAAAGAACCAATCGCCGGTTAAAGCCGGAAATGGGGCATCCTAGAGAGGAGCGGAATCACCCAGCACTCGGGGGGGATTGCGAACACTTGTCCACTAAACTTCGTAATCGAGATCGCAAATCAAGGAGCAGTGAGTATGGCGATTAACCTAGATCGACTTCAGCCAGCCGAGCAACGTGAAGTAGGCGTTTATCTGCCGTACTACCAGGGAAACAAGCGAGCCGTGTTACCGAGAGCCATCAGTCTCTATCGACAGGGCAATTTGGAAGGAGAGCGCAAAATCGAAGGAGGCGACGACATTTCTTTTGTGGCAAGCTGGCACGTTTCCTCTTTGCCTGCAGACTTAACCCGTTGCCGCATCCAGTTTGATGGCGATGCGGATCTCAGCTATGAAGTGACAATGGCAAATTTTGAGTTCATCGACCATCTCATCGAGGTCATTATCACTCATAAGCGCTATCACAAGGTGGATTTTTCCAAAGGGTTCTACCGTAAATTGCTACAGAGAGATGACTAAAATAAGGACTAGGGACTGAGGAATTGAGGAAACATTTGATGAACGAATCTGAGGAAGTTGGGAGCCACCCTTACTGACTCCTTCATCCAGTGTCATCCTGACGCAATCCCCCAGTCCCCGATTTTTGAATCGCTAACGAGTAAAAACTTTAGGGAGTGAGTGCGTGCCACTATCCGCAAAACAAACATCTAAATATTTATTGGTTGGATCCACCAAGGCTTACAGCGGTAAGTCCTCTATTGTCTTGGGCATGGCGCAACAATTCCAGCTCAGAGGACTTGATATTGCCTATGGAAAACCTTTGGGCACTTGTGTGAGCGCTTCTCAAGCGGATGGCATTGATGAAGATGTCCGTTTTTTAGGTAAAACGTTAAATTTGCCGCCCAACCGCTTGGGGCAAACCCTGCTTTTTTTGGAGCCAGAAACCCTGGAAAAACGCTTGCAAGGCTTTGACCGGACCGATTACAAGCCGCTTTTGGCGGAGTCGTTGCAGAATCTTGGGGGAGAGCTGATTATCCTGGAAGCAGGAGCCACCCTGGAGAGCGGACGATTATTCGAGCTGTCCGTGCCGCAAATGGCACAACAGATTGATGCCTCGGTGTTGTTGGTCGATCGCTTCCATTCGCTGACGGAAGTCGGGGAACTGGTGGGGGTGAAACAGCGCCTCGGCGATCGCTTGCTGGGAGTGGTGTTGACGGATATCCCTCCGGAGTCAATGAGCGCAACTGAAACCCTGGCGCGCCCTTTCCTGGAAGAACGGGGCATTCCCGTTTTCGGTATGATGCCCCGCAGTCAGTTGCTTCGCAGCGTCAGTGTGGGCGAACTCGCTTCGCGGCTCAATGCGGAGGTTCTGTGTCGTCGCGATCGCCTGGATTTGATGGTGGAAAGCCTCAAAATTGGCGCGATGAATGTCAACTCGGCGTTGAAATATTTCTCGGAAGGGCAAAATATGGCCGTGGTGACTGGGGGCGATCGCACCGAAATTCAATTGGCAGCTTTGGAAACTTCTACCCAATGTTTGATCCTCACCGGTCACGTGCCCCCGAGTCCTTTGATTATCACTCGCGCTGAAGAAGTGGAAGTTCCCGTGTTGTCGGTGGATCTCGATACCCTGACTACGGTGGAAGCAATCGAAGATGCTTTGGGTCACGTCCGCCTGCAAGAACCGATTAAGGTCGAATACATGCGAAAGCTGATGTCCCAGCATTTTCAAATCGAGGGCGCGATCGCTGCTCTGGGATTGGAAACTGCTGTCACTACGCCCTAACGCAACTGAAACCCTATGCGCGAAATACGCTATGACTGTAGATAGGGAAAATTGGTCTGTAGGGTGGGCCTGGCTAGGCGATCGCGATTTCCGCTTTGGTGGCGATCTCCAGTCAATGTCCACCCTTTTGTGCACCAGTCCCTACCCTGCCTATCCGCCATCCGCTTTCCGATGCCCGCTTCTAGGGCGGCAATTGCGCACACCCTCCACACTCCCCCGGATTCCTCAAGGCAAGCGGATTTTTCTGCCACGAAAGAGGGCGCTACACCTTACCCATTGCCCAATCCCTGCAGGTGGGTGGCTACCGCGATCGCAGTTTCGAGGGACAAAATAATTTAAAGTGTCTTCTATTTGCTAAGATATCTAAGTTGTTCTGTTTAATTCTGTAGCGTCTTTGAGTCAATCAATAGACACCGCATCCAATATCGATACTCTCGCGCAAGAACTAGCTACGATCCAGCAAACTGGCTCGAAACGAATTGCGCTGTTGGGTTCGCGTCACGTTCCCATTACCCATCAGACCCTCATCGAAATGATGAGCTATGCCTTGGTTTTACAAGGTAATCGGCTGATCACTTCGGGGGCCACAGGCACTAATTCGGCGGCGATTAAAGGAGCGATGCGGGCCGATCCGAATATGCTGACAGTCATTTTGCCGCAAAGTCTCAATCGCCAACCCCGGGAATCGCGCAAGCAACTCGAAAAGGTGATTCATTTGGTGGAAAATCCCACCAATGACCCCATGTCTTTGGCAGAAGCAAGTTCCCTGTGCAATTTGGAAATTATCTCTCGCTGTCAGCAGCTTATCTGTTTTGCGTTTCACGATAGTCACACCCTGTTGCAAACCTGTCAGGAGGCAGAGGAGCAACGCAAGCTGGTGACTTTATTCTATTTTGATTGAGGGTCAATCTCTGGCTGATGCTCTGGACAAAATGAGCGCAATGAGATACAATTATTTCCTCATTTTGGCACGGGGGAATCTCAATTTTCCACCGGACACTCTCAAATCAATCGGTTGAGCGCTCCGTGAGCGTCGCAACCATTCAGTTGAGAAGGGTTGGGGTGGTTTTGGTCAGCGCAGTGCTGATGGCAAGGGTCATCGGCGTGCCACCCCGAATAGCAGCATCGCCAGCGATCGTCTTTGTGGTGGCGGATTTTTGATTCGCCGTTTGCGCTCCGCGTGAATTGCCTTGGAACAAGGATGCAGGTGGGTCGTTAAACCCGATCGCGATCGCAACTCGATTCGGCTCGAGCCTCATTCCATTGCCTGTTATCTTTATTTATCCTGTACGCATCGTCGTCCATCATTTCGGATTTATGGCTTCTACCTATTCCTTTGATATCGTCAGCGACTTCGATCGGCAAGAATTAGTTAATGCGATCGACCAAACGAATCGCGAATTGAACAGCCGTTATGACTTAAAAAATACCAACACCTCGGTGGAACTCCAAGAAGAAAAAATTGTTATTGAAACCGATAGTGAATTTACCCTACAGGCTGTGCATTCCGTCATGCAGCAAAAAGCCGTAAAGCGCCAGCTATCCCTGAAAATATTTGACTATGGAAAGGTGGAATCTGCCAGCGGAAATCGCGTGCGCCAAGCGATCGCCTTGAAAAAAGGCATCAGCAAAGAGCTAGGGAAAGAAATTACCAAGCTGATTCGGGATGAATTAAAAAAGGTTCAAGCTTCGATTCAAGGCGATGTGGTGCGGGTGTCGAGTAAGTCAAAAGATGACCTGCAAACCGCAATGCAAGTGGTGAAACAAGAAGATTGGCCCGTGGCGTTGCAGTTTACCAATTATCGCTAACCCCTGCGGTTGATGAGTGGTTCCCAGGCGCACTCTGGGAGCCAATGCAGAGAGGCTCTCCCTAAAGATTTGCGATCGCGAGCTTGTGCATCTTAGGGGGCTTCTCGGCGTGCGGTTTATTAATATCGCCTTTTGCAAGCCGGATCTGGTGGGATATAACCTCCCGTGCATAGTCGATGGCGACAGGCGATTGAAATCGCGCCTCGCTCAGGGTTAATATCCCTAGGTTAAGGCTATCAACTGGACTCCCCTGGAGGCTGAGCGCAGTGGAAACCTCGTCAACCTCCTGCGGACATTGGATGAGTCGGTCCTGGGTGCGCTTAAGCGTTGCCATGCCCGTCGATTCCTGAGGATTGCCCGATCGCGGAGCCTACTACTATAGCATTCCCGCCCAATGGAATGATAGTCTGGGCGAAGCGCGAACCGCTAGCTTGTTTGACCCGTAGGAATCGATAACCTGGCACTCCCCAAAAATCTTTGACAAAACATTGCAAAAATTGAGAGCTACCGAGGGTCTGACAGGGATTGCTCACTTACGTTTTTATATAGCAATTGCAAGTTGTTCAATTGTGACGTACTCCCGACGCCGACCGCTTAGGCGGTACGGCGCGGGCTTCTGGGCCGAGACCTTTGAGATCTGGGT
>NZ_JAYFEQ010000679.1:0-1784 GCF_055795085.1 Phormidium sp. CCY1219
TAGGCTGGTCAGGTGGTTAGAAGTACAAGCCCCTGGCTTTAGACATGGGGTTGGTTTCTACGGAGTCCCTGACAGAATAATCTTTGCTCGATCGCGCGATCCCTTGCGCCTATCAGTCGCGCCGGGTCGCCAATATTCCCACCTCGGGGTGCCCAACCACCGGATCTTCCCCGATCGCCCCCTTTCACCCGTGAGGCAACAGAATCGGCAACGCGGGATGCATTCCAGGCTCATCGTGCGGACCGTGGGCGGTTCACTCTACCCGGGAAAACAGCAATTCTCCTTGCGTGACCAGTTGACCATCCACTTCAGCGCGAGCGTGCATTTTCGCGAGGCGACGTTGGGACACCCGCTGCAGTTCGGTGGTCATCACCAGTTGGTCTCCGGGAATCACTTGACGACGGAACCGCACCTTATCAATGCCGGCAAATAAAAATAAACTGCCTTCCATGTCCGGGAGTTGGGTCAGGACCACACCCCCCACTTGCGCCATTGCTTCCACAATTAACACCCCCGGTAAAATCGGACGTCCGGGAAAATGTCCCTGAAAATGCGGTTCGTTAAAGGTGACATTTTTCAGACCCACGGCGCGCTCTCCGGGCACGTATTCGATAATCCGATCCACCAAGGCAAACGGATAGCGGTGGGGGAGCAGATTGTGAATTTCTTCTAGGGTAAAGGTAGATTTTTCCTCTACCTGTGCGCCATTCGGGTCAGTTTTAGCGGTATTAGCGGTGGATGAGTTAGCAGAATTTGCACGGGCGTCGAGGGATCTGGACATGGGTAGATGTTGAATGATAGTGTTCGCGGTTCGCGTTTAGAGCGAGTGTTCCAAACGCTTTGACTTCGACTCAACCAGCAACCGCGCGAGTTGGACGTGCAGGTGATGGCTGGCTTTGTAGGCGATAAAATGAGCCACGGGAAATTGTCCCAGCAAGCTGATATCTCCTACTAAGTCTAAAATTTTATGACGCACGGGTTCATTTGCAAATCGTAGGGGCGGATTAATCCATCCTTCGTGGGAGCAAACCAAGGCGTTGTCCAAACTTCCGCCTTTGATTAAACCGAGCCGTCGCAGTTGGTCCACTTGGTGTGCCAGACCGAAGGTACGCGCCGGGGCGATCGCGGTGGCGAAGTTGCCACGGGCGGGGGACCAACTGTGCCACTGATTGCCGATCGCATCTACATCGAAGTCGATGCCGTAACTAAAGCGCAATTCTGGAGAAGGCAAGGCGGCGACAAAGGCATCGCTTTCGCGAACCCACTGGGGGGATTCCACGGCGATCGCCGGCTTTGGGGAGCTGATGCCACTCCCTTCCCGAATACCGACCTGGGCGATCGCTTCCACCCAGGGCCACGCCGATCCGTCCAGCAAGGGGATTTCGGGGCCTTCTACCTCAATTCGCACATCATCCACCCCCATCCCCCCTAAAGCGGCTAACAGATGCTCCACCGTGCGAATTGTGGCGCGATCGACCCCCAATTCGGTAGAGAGGGTGGTTTGGCGGACGCTCTCCACCGTGGCGGGGATAATCGGGGCCTCGGGCAGATCCACCCGAACGAAATAGCGCCCTTTCCCCACCGAGGCGGGTTTTAAAGTAACTTTAGTGAGTTCTCCCGTATGTAACCCAACCCCCGATCGCGTCACTGGCGCGACTAAGGTGTAGGGGGCAGAACCGTTCCCATCGTGCAGTCTATCCGTGGTGGGATTCATCAGAAATTAGGGTTGGTAAGGGGGAGAACGGAAACCCTCGTCATTTATGCGTAGGGAGGAGTTCTCCCCC
>NZ_JAYFEQ010000680.1:0-11029 GCF_055795085.1 Phormidium sp. CCY1219
CCGTTCGGTTTAGGCTGGTCAGGTGGTTAGAAGTACAAGCCCCTGGCTTTAGACATGGGGTTGGTTTCTACGGAGTCACTGACTCTCTATGGCTGGTGTTCACTTTTCTCTCACCCGGACTTCTCTAGCTGAAGTAGTTGGCTTCGGCTTCTAGCATCCGCAATAGGTTCTCATCCCCTTGTTGTCTCGCCACTTCCATCCGTCGCTGCAAGTGCTTTTGGATGGCTTCGCGATGAGCGGCTGCCGCTCTTTTAACTGTATCTTGATTGATTTTGTTCAGCTTGGACATTTTTCTACTCTGTGTTAGTGTAAGATGGCCTACTTTTAAAATAGCATCTGTAACTGAAAATGGTATCAAATTTGACCAAAACTTTATAAAATCTCCATAAATCCGGGGGCTGCGGGTTTCAGCCACAAGCCCCTCACCCTAGCCCGGTGGAGGTTCGCGGAGAAAACTCACCGAGGCGGGCGCGTTGAAACGTAGCTGTGATGCTCAATTCTCAATTCAACGGGGGCAGGATGCACGACGGAGGAATACTGACGCTATTAACGGATTTTGGCTATAGGGACGTTTATGTGGGGGTGATGAAGGGGGCGATCGCTCAAATCAATCCCCAAGTCACGGTGGTGGATCTGACCCACGATATTCCGCCCCAGGATGTGGTGGCGGGTCGGTTTTGTTTGATGAATGCGGTTCCCTATTTCCCGGAGGGTACCGTGCATGTGGCGGTGGTGGATCCGGGGGTGGGCAGTCAGCGTCGGGCGATCGCGGTGCAATTGGCAAATGCGGTGTTCGTGGCACCGGATAACGGGTTGTTAACTGCCGTTTTAACCGAGGAAACGGCGATCGCGGCGGCGGTGGAACTCACCAACCCCCAATATTGGCGCACCTCCACCCCCAGCACCACCTTTCACGGTCGAGATATTTTCGCTCCCGTCGGTGCCCACATTGCTAGGGGTGTGCCCTTAGCCAAGCTGGGCAATCCCATCGATCCGAGAATCTTGGTCAAACTGGATTTTCCCCAGTGGGAACCGACTTCCGAGGGTGCCCGGGGCTGCATTCAGTATGTCGATCGCTTTGGCAATCTCGCCACCAACATTCCCGGAACTGCGGTCCGAGAACAGCGGTGGTCTGTGGTGGCGGCGGGAACCAAGATTCCCGGGGGCACAACCTACAGTGATGCCACCCAAGGAGGGGCGATCGCCCTGGTGGGTTCTCACGGGTGGGTAGAAATTGCCGTGAATGGGGGCAGCGCCAGAAGTCAACTACAGCTTGAAGTGGGCGCAACGGTAGAGGTTAGATGGCAATAAGCATGCCATCTCCTCGGTGGTGGAAAAATTTAATAATAAACCAACCACAGGTAATAAGTGCCGAATAACCGGGAATTGCTCGAGGACTCATCCACCGCCTCTAAATTGGATAACGGCATGGTAAACTTGCGGCGATCGCTCGTGCGCTCCACGATGACAAAAAGTCCCTGTTCCTCATCAATTTCATCGGCGAATTTCACCCACTTAAACGTATCTTCATAAGAAGGATTGGTTTTTTGCTTTTTGGCATATTCTTTCTCGCTCCCCGAACCGGAGAGGTAATACTTTTCCCACTCAAACTCCTCAATTCCCCTGAGATAGCAGGGCTTGGTCATTGTTTTTTTCAGATAATTAGAATAAGTTTTTAAATTCCGTTCGTTGACCTCAATGTCCTGGGTGCCTAAAATATTCGCAATATTTTCCTCAAATTCCTCTGGCTCGCAAAAGGGAGTTAAGTCAAAATTTCCCGAGACATTTTCGTCGTCGTCATCTTCCTCTGTGAGCAGGATCCTTATCCCGGGGAAGTCGTCATCTTCATCGGAGAGCATGATGTCTATCCCGCCGAAACTGTTGGGCACCAAAGTTACCCCGTTGCTTGTGGACATCTCCCCACGCTCGGGCCAGTCTGAGCGCTCGGATAGCCGCGTCCCAAACACCCCCTCATCTATTTCTATAATACTCTCGGGAGGCGGATTATTTTTGGAGGATTTTTTGGATTTAGCCATTTGTCAAATCTCTGGAACCGTTCATAATAAAGTTTAGCTTAGCAAATGTTTTTTGTCGTCAATCGTTAGCCATCCATTATGACTCAGGCCAACTCTGTTGAAACCCCGGTTTACCAAGGACAGTTTGGGGAATTTACCATTACCGATCGCGATCGCCGAGAGGTCATCATCTACCGCAGTGGGTTGATGGTGGCGGCACTCAGCTTTGCGATTGGCACCACATTGGTTCTGTGGCAAGGCACCTCCCCGATGGTTTTAAATGCCTCGAGCGCGCTCTATGCCTGTTTTTGCATCGCCCTCGGGGTGAGCTTGCTCACCATTCACATCTATCTCGGGGCGCTACACCGCCTGCTACAGCTATTTTGGCTGGTAGGTAGCGCGGCGGCGTTGTGGTTTGCGCTCAACTACAGCACGCCCCTCGCCGTAACCTTGTACGATCGGCCCGCCGCCTTGTTCGGTATCGGATTTACCTTCGCCGCCCTCACCGGCATTTACTTTAAAGAAGCATTCTGCTTTAATCGCCTGGAAACCAAATTGCTCACCCCCGTAGTCCCCTTGTTAATTTTAGGCCATTTGTTCGGCTTTTTGTCTCCTTACGGGGAAAAAATTTTACTGGCAATCTGGGCGGTGTTATTTTTAGTCTTTGGATTGCGAAAAGCCTTCCAAGCGATTCCCGACGATATCGGGGATAAGAGCGTGTTTGAATACCTCAAGAAACAGAAGAAGGCTCAGGCTTAATTGCGGGGAATGGGAAGGGGATAATTTCCCCTTCCCCATCGCCTGGATTGAGGGTAAATTTTCCAACTTTGTCGGACAAAACGATGCCATAATGGAGATTTTAATTGTTGAAGACGAACGCACGATTGCCGAGCTAATCCAAGAGTCTTTAGAAAGTGAAGGATTTGCCTGTCGTACCTGTTACGATGGCTTAAGTGCCCTAGAATTATTTCGGGAACGGCAACCGGATTTAATTATCCTGGATTTGAGACTTCCCGGGTTAGACGGATTGGAAGTTTGTGCCCGGATCCGACAACAAACGAATTTAAAAGATCCCTATATTTTAATGCTGACCGCTCGCGGGGAGGAAATCGATCGCATCGTCGGTTTATCTACGGGAGCGGATGATTATTGCGTCAAACCGTTTAGTCCGAGGGAATTAGTTGCCCGGGTGCGTGCGTTGTTGCGGCGCAGTCTGCGTCACGGCGGACACCCGCAACAGATTTACTGTACCGAACATTTTACTGTAGATTTAGAGCGGCATATTGCCACTCGTAATCTGCATGGGGATAAATCCCAACAACTCGAGTTAACCAGTTCGGAGTTTAAATTATTAACCCTGTTTGTGAAAAATCCGGGTCGCGTCTGCGATCGCGCTCGATTGATAGAACATCTGTGGGGCGATGACTTTTTTGGCGATGAGCGGGTGGTGGATACTCATGTGGCTCGACTGCGGAAAAAAATCGAACCGGATCCGCGTCAACCGAGGTTTATTAAAACGGCGATCGGGGTGGGATATAAGTTTGACGATGCGATGGAATCATAAATCATCAGTAACTCTACAAACGAGTGGGTTTCTGGTGGGAAACGCTTCGGAATCGCGTTTCTACAAGCGGGTCTATATTCCCTAAATCCGATTAGTCGGCTCCGAACTGTTAAAATTTTCAAATAATATGCTCGGTTTAAATCATCTCATCCCCCATTCGCTGTCCCTATCCTCCCGATTGTTTTTCTCCCATTTTTTGGCAACTTTAGTGGGAGTGGCCACTTATTTCATCATTGGCAAAACGTTTTCGCCGCAGTTTTTCGAGTTAGAACTGGCTCAGTTAGAGGGAATTGGAGTAGATGCGATCGCGGCGCGGGAAGAACTGATTCGGGTGTTTGAAATTGCCTGGAATCGCAGTACCTTATGCGCGGCGATCGTCAGTACCTTAGCCGCCGTTGGATTGAGTTATTGGGTCGCCAATCGGATTACTCAACCCCTAACGCAACTCGAAGACATCACCCATCAATTTGCCGCCGGTCATTTGTCGCAAAGGGTACCGCCCAGTGAAATTCCCGAACTTCACGATTTGGGGACGAGTTTTAATCGGATGGCGATGCATTTAGAAGGAGTGGAACAACGACGTCGGGAAATCATCGGGGATCTTACCCACGAATTGCGAACGCCGCTGACAGTGATTCGCGGCTATTTAGAAAAATTGGCCGATCGCAGCATCGAACCTTCAGCCGCTATCTATTATCAACTGATTACAGAAACCCGCCGCTTAGAGCGGTTGGTGAAAGATTTACAACTGCTTTCTAAAGCAGAAGCGGGATATTTACCTGTGAATTTAAACCCAGTGCCGCTTTATCCCCTGTTAGCATTACTCGCAGAAAAGTTTTCCGAGCAATTACTGGAAGAAAAGACGCAGTTGCAGTTAGACTGTCCCCGAGATTTGCCTGCGGTTGTTGCCGATATCGATCGCCTCGAACAAGTGTTAGTCAATCTGCTGGGAAATGCGATTCGCTATACGGAAAGCGGCTCGATTTCGCTGCGGGGGTGGCGGGAAGCGGATCGGGTTTGGGTGGCGGTGGTGGATACCGGGTTCGGGATTGCAGCGGAAGATTTGCCCCATGTATTCGAGCGGTTTTGGCGATCGGCTCAATCCCGGGCGGAACATTCTCGCGGAACCGGTATTGGGTTGGCGATTTGTCGCCGCTTAATCGAACTACAAGGGGGAGAAATTTATGTGGAAAGTCAGGTTGGGGTGGGGAGTACGTTTAAGTTTTTTCTGCCTGCTGCAGAGGGAATTTAGGGGATAAGGAACTACAGCGATCGCGCCGTTCATAACCCAGACTTAACGCCGGGTTTAATCATTTCTAACCTGACAACTCCCGAGACCCCCGCGCCCACCGAGTAGGGCAGAAAACCGTACTGTATCGGTGGGACTTCACCAGAGAAAACACCCCCGTTTGTCGAGCTATTTTTTCTCGCAATTCCAGGCTCCGTAAGCGGTTCGAGGTATTTGTTAAAGAATCCTGACAAAACCGACAAGGGATTGTCATCTGTTTGTCATAAAAAGCCGAGAGGGATTTGATAATCTAAAGATGTTTCGAGAGAGGGCATGGTTTTCCAACCCTCCGAAACGATTCAGAAGAAGCGCTAGAGTTGAATTCGGTAACGGGTTTTCCTCTACCGCACTGTCTGGCAAAAAATCCGGCAGATGCGATCGCGATTTCTTCAACATTGCAGCTAGGGGAAGTTGCCGCTTGAGAAACCCCGGAAAAGCCGGAAAAAATTACCGCAGTTTTCCCAGGGGTGAAGCAAGATACATCGGCAGACCTTTGAAAACAACGGCCTGAAACGTTGTACCCAATTGCCCGGGTTTTTAGAGAAACTTAAGCGATTTGGTTCTAGCTGTTTTCGATTGAATGGTAACATAAACCCATGAAAGATACAAAGCGAATTGCATTAATATCCGTTCACGGCGATCCTGCAGTTGAAATTGGAAAAGAAGAGGCGGGAGGTCAAAACGTTTACGTCCGGCAAGTGGGGGAAGCCCTGGCCAAACAAGGGTGGCAAGTGGATATGTTTACCCGCAAGTCCAGCGCAACCCAGGCGAGTGTGGTAGAACATCATCCGAATTGTCGCACGATTCGCTTAGTTGCCGGCCCGGAAAAGTTTATCCCCCGGCAGAAAATTTACGACAACCTGCCTGAGTTTGTGAAATCTCTGTTGAAATTTCAACAAGCAGAAGGGATAGAATATCAATTAGTTCATACCAACTACTGGCTGTCTGCGGCAGTGGGAATGGAATTGAAGAAAGTGCAACCCATCAAGCAGATTCATACGTACCACTCTCTCGGGGCGGTGAAGTACAATTCCGTTTCCACGATTCCGTTAATTGCCAACACGCGCCTCGGGATTGAAAAAGCGTGCTTAGAAACGGCGGAGCGAATTGTGGCCACCAGTCCGCAGGAAAAAGAACACATGCGATCGCTGGTGTCGAAAAAAGGTAATATCGAGATTATTCCCTGCGGCACGGATATCGAGCGTTTTGGATCCGTATCGCGGGCCGAAGCCAGAGCGCAATTGGGAATTTCCGAGGATAGTCTTGTGGTCTTGTATGTAGGCCGATTCGATCGCCGCAAAGGCATCGAAACCCTGGTGCGAGCCATGAGTCGCTCGACCCTGCGCGGTGAGGCGAACTTGAAGCTGATTATTGCGGGGGGGTCTCGCCCGGGCAAGAGCGATGGTCTCGAACGCGATCGCATTGAGGAGATCGTGGATGAAGTCGGGATCCGCGACTTGACGGAGTTTCCGGGACGAGTCAGCCATCAGGAGCTACCCAACTACTACGCTGCTGCTAATCTGTGCGTGGTTCCCAGCCATTACGAACCCTTTGGGTTGGTGGCGATCGAAGCAATGGCAAGCGGTACCCCGGTGGTGGCGTCGGATGTGGGAGGTTTGCAGTTTACGGTGGTGTCGGAAAAAACCGGCTTGCTCTGTCCCCCGCAAGATGACGCGGCTTTTGCGGTGGCGATCGACCGCATTCTGTCGCAACCGTCGTGGCAAGTGGAGCTGGCAACAGCCGCGCGAACCCGCGTGGAGAGCCTGTTTAGCTGGCATGGCGTCGCGGCGCAATTGAGCGAACTCTACGACGAGGTACTCTCTGAACCGATGGAAAGTCGCGGTCCGGTGAGCGCCTAACCCCCGCCCTGAGTAGAACCGCGCGACTCACTTCCCCGGAAAATGGCGGGGAGGTGAGTCGCCGATTCGAGTTTTTGCGATCGAACCGGAAGGGGTAGAAAAGCGAAAGCTGGAGTTTGTAGCTATTTCGCTCTCGTGTCTTCGCCTACCAGGGATGCCGTGGTGACGGTATAACTGGTAGGTTGGTTGTGTTAGGAAGGTTTAGCTGGTGCCGATCATGCAACAGGTATTTATCGCGTTGTTTTTGGTGAGTTTGGTGATGCTCTCGGGCGCGGGGGCGATCGCCTACTTGTTTCCGCAGAAAAAACCCACTAAAAAATAACTGCCTTATTTCCCAAACTATCTTGACATTTCCCTGGGTTTGGCTAGAGATTATAGAGTGAATTATCGCCCCGCTTTCCCGGGGGGTTTGAAAACGCAAACCCCTCGATCGCAGAGGCTGACTCTCAGTCTGTGCGTCTGGCAAGGTTGCGGCTTTATTTGTCTCTCTAGCTGTTTTTATGTGCAATCCGAATTTTGGTTTCAGTAAAAAAGGAAAAGCGCCGTCTCAATGGTATCCTCAAAGCCCTCTAGGGATTCAGTTGGCTGGCATGTTGGTGGGGATGGGCGTGTCTTTTCCGCTGTTATTTTTATTGTTACTGTTCGTTGAGCCGATTTTATTGAGTGAAGAGTCCGAACCGCCAAAACTGGAGCGCATGGAAAAGGCAGTTCCTGCTTCTCCCCCGCTGAAATTTTCTGAGTCGAAAGCGTTACGGGAGATTGCAGAAACCAGTGGGTTATCCGAACGGGCTAAAATTGCTGTATGTGACCTAGAGCGCAATTGCTGGCACTTGCGCGGGGATGAATTGCCAGAAAGTCCGGCGAGTTTGGCAAAAATTCCGATCGCGGTGGCATTGATGCACAAAGTGGTGGTGGAGAATATTAGTCTGGAAACGCCGATTTATGTGGAGGCGGGGAATTTCACCGAGGATGGTTCGGAGATGGAAGTGGAAATTACTTATCCCCTGTGGAAGATTTTAGCAGAAATGCTGGTTCACAGTAGCAATATTGCGCCGAACCAACTGATAGATTATTTGGGGTGGGATTATATCAATGAGGTGTTGGAAGAATCCGGGTATGGGGTGACAAGGATTCGGGGAAAGTTCACCGGGGACAGTATCGTGCCGGAGAACCCGGGAACGGATGTCAATGCGTTAAGCAGTGACGAACTGACGGGAATGATGGTGAAGATTTACAACCGGGAACATCCGGGAGATAATGTGCTGATTTCTCTGCTGAAATATCAGCGCGATCGCGAATTGGGATTTGCGGCGTTGGAGAATTCAAAAGCGAAATGGTTAGGGGAAAAAACCGGGCAAAATTCTTTGGTTATCGGTACGACTTTGGCGATGGAAGTGCGGGGGAAAACCTACATCTTGAGCGCGATCGATGATGGGTTTTATTCCGATGTGGCGCTTCGGACGGCCATTGCTCAAATTGCCGATCGCCTATATCGTGCGCGGGGATTGGGGAATTGACAATTGACAATTGAGAATTGAGAAATCTGGCAATTTTTAATTTTCCATTGGGTTTCCCCCGCGCCTTCGGGAGAAGCGCCAGCAGCGATCGCCCTCGCAGGGGCAAACCCCCTACCGGGGCAAGGGATCCCACGCGGTGGGGGCGATCGCCCTATGCATAAAATGAGAAATTTCTCGTTTTTTTAAGCTTTTTTTTAACGTAGGGTTTATCCTGTAACTATAGACACCGATTGCCAACGGTGGATCCTGATGAGGAGGCGATCGCCCTCGGCGGTTTTCTCCGGTGCGGGGGACGAAGATATGGCCCCACTGCCGCGAGGGGAGTCCAAAGCAGAATAACACAGGTAAAATACCCATGCGAATCAGAAGATATTACGATCGAGAAAATCCCGATATCGCGATTGAAGACCAATGGATGAATGAAGCGTTAATGCAAGCGTTAACCAAACGATTTTGGCAGGGATTAGATCCGGGGACGCAAAAGTTATTGCAGGGATGTTTGGCCGATATTTCGGGACGTCCGGGCAATCTGATGCTGACGCTGGATTGTCCGAATGAAGAGATTTTTGCCCGCTTGAGTCGGGAAGAAAAATGGCTGGAAATTGTGGGAGAACGGATCGAGGAACTGGTGGGCAATATCCGGACGATCGCGGTTTTTCACCCGCAAAAACAATGGCTGTTTTTCCGGCGCTTGTCTAATTCGCAGTCGAGACAGTCAAAATAATCATGCAAGGTAAGGCGATCGCGGGATGGAAGAGGAACGGATATTCTGGGTAGCTTGGGCGCAAATTCCCGGCGTCGGATCGATTTTGCTCCAGCGGTTACAGCAGCATTTTGGTTCTTTGGCTGTGGCGTGGTCTGCGTCAGCGATGCAACTGGCCCAGGTGCAGGGATTTGGACGACAACTGGGGGCAAAAATCACCGCAGAGCGATCGCGCCTCAACCCCGAAACCCGCTATCGCCAACACCTGCAAAAAAACCCACAATTCTGGACGCCCGCCGATCCAGACTATCCCCGCTTGCTCTTAGAAATTCCCGACCCACCGCCCCTGCTGTATTACCGAGGACAAATCGATCGCGAGGAAAATCTCGGCATTCGTCCGCTAGTGGGCATCGTCGGCACTCGTCACCCCTCGGAGTATGGCAAGCGCTGGACGCGCCGGATGAGCGCCGTTCTCGCTAAGTGCGGGTTTACGGTAGTCTCGGGCATGGCTGCCGGCATCGATAGCGAAGCGCATATTGGTTGTATAGAATCCGCCTGTCGCACGATTGCGGTATTCGGCACCCATTTAGATAAAATATATCCGGTTGCTAACCGCACTTTGTTCCAAAAAATTGTCAGCCACGGCCTGGTTTTGAGCGAGCATCCCTCCGGCACGCGAACCAGACCGGAACACTTTGCTCAGCGCAATCGCATTATTGCCGGTTTGAGTCGTGCGGTGCTGGTGATGGAGGCACCGCAGCGCTCTGGCGCGCTGATTACCGCCCGGGTGGCCAACGAATTCGGGCGGGATGTGTTTGCATTGCCGGGGCGATTGGAGGATTACACCTTTCAAGGTTGTTTGCGATTGTTGAAAAACGGCGCGGAGATGATTGTCAATGAAGAAGAGTTGGTGGCTATGCTGGGGGGAATGCCAAAACTCGACCACCCTCAGCAGCTCTCTTTGTTCCAGAAAACCCCCGCCTCGGAAACCTCGGAACCCAGTGCCTCACCTGCGGCATCGATGCCGGAGTTGGAACCGCAACTGCAGCGGGTTTGGAAAGCGATCGCCACTGAGGATGCTCCCTTTGACGCGATCGTGGAAGCTGCCGCAATGGATGCCGCCACGGTGTCTAGTGCCCTGTTGCAGTTAGAGTTATTGGGATATGTCGAGCAGTTACCCGGAATGCGCTATCGGCGCAGTTAAATGGCAGGGGGGCGATCGCGCTCATCCTGGGAAGCCCTGCATCAGACGGAATTGGGCTGGCAAACCGCCGGTGAACTCGACCCCCCTGCGAAGCGATCGCCTCGAACGTACAGACCGCTTGTAAAGACAGGATAAATCCCATCTCTACAAGCGGTCAAATTGCATAACCGGGGGGCTAACCGAGGTTTTGATACAGGAGGTGGCAGGGGTAACGCACTGCTACGGTGGTTGTTGGGTGGGCATGGCGGTGCTTACATTCTCTCGCGAGTGTCTACCTGAGACGCGATCGCTTAATAATGCACCACCACTGGGGTGCCCACATCGGCCCAGTTAAACAGCCATTCGGCGTGATTGACGGCGACATTGGTGCAACCGTGGCTGACGGGGGTGCCGAAGTTATTATGCCAGTACGCGCCATGAATGGCATAACCGCCATAATAGTACATGGTAAACGGAACATCGGGAACGTCGTAATCATCCCCTTGCATGCGGGTTTCTTCGTGCTTGGTTTGAATGGCGAAGGTGCCGGTGGGGGTGGGGGTTTCCGTTTTGCCGGTGGAAACGGTGACGGCGTAAACCACATCATTTCCTTCCCAAGCCATTAACTTTTGCTGGGTGAGGTCGATTTGAATCCAGCGGTCTTCGGATTCTTGCAGGTTCAGCATCATTCTGGCGATGCGATTGTGGCTGACTTCTTCCGACAATGCGACGGGAGACCACCCCCAACCCGCCGACAGGGTTAAAACAGCACCGGCGAGGAGCATTCCAGAACGACGCAACCAAATTAAGGGTTTGTTTTTTTTCATGATGATAACCTCCGATACGTTTGGAAACCCCCGTGCTTTAGCCGGGGGAGGAAAAACGAACTTGCGGCTTTAG
>NZ_JAYFEQ010000681.1:0-4307 GCF_055795085.1 Phormidium sp. CCY1219
GCAATGCGGCAGCAAATATTTTGAGAAAAGTAGCGGCAAAATTGGGGTTCAATCTCAATGGAGTCAGTAGGGGTGTGTTGATTGCGCCTTTAAAAGTCCGACTTTGGACTCTTTAAGAATCCCTCGGATTTATCCGTAGGGAGTATCAAGATAAAATTAAAGCCAGAATAAGTTGCTAAATATCGAGAAACCCACTATGACCCCCAAAGTTGAAATCTATACTTGGAGCTGGTGCCCTTTTTGCATGCGGGCAAAAGCACTGTTGGATCGCAAAGGCGTAGAGTATCAGGAATACTGCATTGATGGAGATGACGAAGCGCGCGAAGAAATGGCAAAACGCGCCAATGGACGCCGATCGCTGCCCCAAATCTTCATTAGCGATCGCCACATTGGCGGTAGCGACGAACTGTACGCTCTGAACTCGGAAGACAAATTGGATCCAATGCTCCAGCCATCCGCCTAGTCCTTCCCCGGGGAACAGTCACAATAGCGATCGCCCCAAATGCGCGATCGCTATTTTCTTTCCCCTGACAAACAACAAATGACAAACCACGATCGCACTGATGATGGCGATCGCAAACTACCCCAGGCGCTTTCGCTTCTGATAAATTAATGAAGGTTATCAGCGAAACCGCATGATTGCAAATTACAGAGGGGAACAGGCGTGAAAATTGTTTCGATCGTAGATCCAATCGAGAAACTCGATCCCACCCACGACACCAGCATCGCACTGATGGAATCCGCCCAAGCTCGGGGACACGAACTGTGGATAACCCAAGCGGACCAACTCAGCGTAGTGGATGGCAAAGCATGGGCGCTTTTAGAGCGCGTATCCCTGAACCCCGTGGAACGAGTAGACGAACGCTGGATCGCAGCAGATCCCTGGTACGAAATCAAACCAGACCGACTATATCCACTCGAACAGATGGATGCACTCTTCATGCGAACCGATCCACCCGTCACCATTCCCTATCTCTACGCCACCTACATTCTCGACTATATCGACCCGACAAAAACCCTGACGATGAATTCCCCCCGGGGACTGCGGGCCGCAAATGAAAAAATGTACGCCCTCCAGTTTACCAACGTCATTCCCGAAACCATTGTCAGTCAAACCAAATCCGTCATTCGCGATTTTGTAGAGCGAAAAGGAGCCGGCGTGCTAAAGCCATTAGGCGGAAAAGCAGGAGAAGGTATTTTATTCTTGCAACCAAACGATTCTAACTTAAACTCATTGATAGAAATCAGTACCAAAAACGGTAAAGAACCGGTGATGGTGCAAACCTATTTGCCCGAAGCGCGTCAAGGGGACAAACGAATTATCCTCCTCAATGGCGAACCGATTGGCGCGGTGAATCGCGTCCCTAGCGGCACTGAATTTCGCGGCAACATGGCAGTTGGCGGTAAAGCTGTCAAAACCGCAATCACCGATCGCGAACGTCAAATCTGCACCGAAGTCGCCCCGAAACTGCGCGAAGATGGCTTATATTTCGTCGGTCTTGATGTCATCGGCGGCTATTTAACCGAAGTCAATGTCACCAGTCCCACAGGTCTGCGAGAAATTGACAAATACCAACCCGATGGTTATCGCTTGGGGGATAAAGTCATTGAATGGGTGGAAAATTATGTCTCTAAGTTAAAATAAACAGTCATCAAAAAATCGGAAATTTCACGGGTTTTATTTGTTGAAGAAATGCGGGGGAAAATGAGGAAAAGCTAATTTTTACCTCGTCTTTCCCATCCAAGGGATATTGTTGTTCACTGTGTTTTGAGAAGGTTATGAGCTATTCATCCACTCGAGGAGCGTCTAATCTAACGACAGCAGAAGGTCAAGGAACCGTTCGCGTCGCTATTGTGGGAACCGGGTTCGGCCAAAAGGTTCACATTCCGGGATTTAAAGACCATCCGCGCACTGAAGTGGTGGCGGTGTATCATCGCGATATCGATAAAGCAGAGGCGATCGCCAAAACCAATGATATTCCCTTTGCGGTCAATACCATTGAGGATATTGCCAAGATGGAAAATCTGGAGGCGGTGAGTATTTCCACGCCCCCTTTTTTGCATTATGAAATGGCTAAACCGATTTTAGCCGCCGGAAAGCACTTGTTATTGGAAAAACCGACAACTTTATCGGCAAGTGAAGCAAAAGAATTATATCAAATTGCCACAGATAAAAATGTGGTAACGGCGATGGATTTTGAATTTCGCTTCGTTCCCGCATGGCAGCGGTTGAAGGAACTGTTAGAACAGGGATATTGTGGCACACTGCGGTTGATTAAGGTGGATTGGTTGGTTGCTTCCCGCGCCGATGCCAACCGCGCTTGGAATTGGTACGCGCAAAAAGACAAAGGCGGTGGCGCATTGGGGGCGATCGGATCCCACAGTTTCGATTATATTCCCTGGTTGTTTGGCCCAGTGGGTCGTTTGTGTGGGCATCTGAGTACCGCAGTGGCACAGCGCCCGGATCCCGCCGCAGGGGGCCAACTCAAACCGGTGGATGCGGACGATACGGGGATGTTGATGCTACAACTGAGGGATGGTACCCCGGTGCAAATTACCTTGAGTTCCGCAACCTATGGCGGCAGGGGCCATTGGGTGGAAGTGTATGGCGATCGCGGTACCTTGATCCTCGGTAGCGACAATCTGAAAGATTACGTGCATGGGTTTAAACTGTGGGGGGCACCCGCAGGAGAAGAGTTGACTGAGCTCGAAATCCCGTCACGTCTCGCATTTGAGAAAACTTATCCCGATGGACGCATTGCGCCGTTTATCCGCACGATCGACAACTGGGTGCGCGGAATTGATGCCGCAAAAGCATCCGCGCCGTCGTTGTTAGACGGGGTGTATTCTCAGCTTTTGATGGATAGTACCCATGAATCCCACGCCACTGGCAGATTTGTTGAGATCCCGACAATTGAGGCATTTATGGCGGGTGGATAGCGATCTCTCTTCCCTGTCTGTGTCTCGATCGGTGAACGGCGATCGTTAAATTCCTGTTTGGCCTAATGTGGAAGTCCACTGCTTCCACCTTAGGCAATCTATCCCCTTCTTCGGGCATTCACTCGGCTATTTTTAGATAGATTTAGTCGCAATCAAAGCAATCTAGGGGTAATGCTATAACTGGAAACAATAGCGCGACAATCGGCAATCTTTATGCTATAATGGAAATTTAATTGTTTCTTCGCAAGACCGCTTGAAGGGCATAATAAGACGGTTTTGGTTTAAAGGATTCATCAAAAATTAAAGGATAATTGGGGTTATCTTCAATTTGTCTCATCCATGAATGAGCGTCGGTAAATCCCCAGAGCACGAATGCTTCGCAATTGCTGGCATCCAAGCAAACTTGCAGCATATCGCCGTAAAGTTTGGCTTGGGAGGCTAATTTTTCTTCCAGGGTGCCCTTGCCTTTGTGAAGTCCCACATCCATCTCGGTAATTTGAACCTCTAGGCCCAATTCTCCGAGTCGCTGCATATTTTGCGCCACCTTTTGCGGATCTGGGAATTTGTCCACATTCCAGATGTGCATTTGCAGACCCACGCCATCAATGGGGATGCCGCGTTGGCGCAAATCTTTGACGAAGTTATAAATGGCATCGGATTTTTTCCCTCGTCCTTCGCCGCCATAGTCATTATAGAAGAGCAGGGCATCCGGATCTACTTCATGCGCCCATTGAAAAGCCATTTCTACGTATTCCGGACCGATGCCGCGCAACCAAATGGTATCTCGGAAGTTGCCATCATCGCCGATCGCTTCATTGACTACATCCCACACGGCAATTTTGCTTTTATAGCGACCCAGCACGGTTTGAATATGCGATCGCACGATGTCGATATATTCATCCCGCGTAAATTCCCCCTCAGTCAACCATTCTGGTTGCATCCTATGCCACACTAGGGTATGACCGCGCACCTGCATCTCATGGGAAAGCGCAAACTCCACGATCGCATCGCTTTTGGAAAAATCATACACCTGGGGCTGAGGACTCAGCAGACCGAATTTCATCGCATTTTCTAGCGTGACCATGTTGAACTCGCGCGCTAGAACCCTGCGATACATGGGGTTTTCCTCTAGGGGGCGATAGGGTACCGCCGCACCTATAGAGATCCCCTGGGTAGCAGCAAGCGATCGCAACGATTCCCCAGTATCTTGCAGCTGAGAAATTTGCCCCATCCACAGGATTCCTGCCGTAGCTAGCACAAGCAGCAACAACAGCCAGAGTGTGCGTTTTACTCTCATCAGAAATTAGGGTTGGTAAGGGGGAGAACGGAAACCCTCGTCATTTATGCGTAGGGAGGAGTTCTCCCCC
>NZ_JAYFEQ010000682.1:0-3106 GCF_055795085.1 Phormidium sp. CCY1219
ATTTCCACTAATCCCTTTCAGGGATTGAAACCTACTCGATCGCGGGGAGAAATCCCTAAATCCTCTTTGTCTCAATTTCCACTAATCCCTTTCAGGGATTGAAACTAGGTAAACTGTTTCCATTTCTAAACCCCTACTTGTCTCAATTTCCACTAATCCCTTTCAGGGATTGAAACTTCAGGAGGATTAAAGGTAAGGATATCTGTATTGAGCATGTCTCAATTTCCACTAATCCCTTTCAGGGATTGAAACGTATTTCTATGAGATTTCCATAGCCACCTGTATTCGTCTCAATTTCCACTAATACCTTTCAGGGATTGAAACTCTATACCTCTAATGGGGAAGAAATTAATTTCGAGTCTCAATTTCCACTAATCCCTTTCAGGGATTGAAACTAAGATAACTTCCCAGACCCAATCTCCGTATAGGTGTCTCAATTTCCACTAATCCCTTTCAGGGATTGAAACTCAATGATTTTATTGAGCTTTCTTCTGACTAATTCAGCCAAGTCTCAATTTCCACTAATCCCTTTCAGGGATTGAAACAGATAAGGCGTGTTTATCTTCTAAATCGGGCAAAGAGTCTCAATTTCAACTAATCCCTTTCAGGGATTGAAACTAGTGATACATTACCGGGACTCTCCGGCGCGTAGTCTCAAGTCTCAATTTCCACTAATCCCTTTCAGGGATTGAAACTTAATTGTCACTAATCCCTTTCAGAAATTGAAACAAACAAGTCAAAATGTTAGAGGGTAAGGGGGAGGCAGAGACTGGGGGATGGGCGGTGAGGGGTCAAAGCCCACTCACGGAGGGAAGGTGATATCGATCGCACCCCTACCCCATCTCGATCGCTGAATTCCATTGAAAACCCTCCTACCATAAAGAATAAGCATCAAACCCCGAATCGATGGAAGGAGGACATCAGAATGTCAACGGCAAATAACGACAAAACACTGCGCCCAAATCCCTATCAAACCTATCGGGATCCCAGCAGCGGAAAGTGGATCGTTGTCACGGCAAATGAAGGGAGCAACTGCAACCAAACACAACAAGCGGCTTAGAATACGCGCTTTTTTCCCATGCCTCATCCCCATCCGGGGAAAACAACCCCAAGGGTTCTCGAGCCGCAAGAGGCGACAGGAGCAATTATAAGTTTGTTTGAAAAATAATCTTGTCAGCTACCCAATCTCCCCGAAACCATTCAATCTCCGCCTTGAGGCGAGTTGATTATTTCGCGTAGCGCTTTGCTTGGGCGATTCGGATTACAAATCAGTGGTGTCACGTTCGGCTCGATAAAGTAAAAGCGTGGCGCAAATTTGCGTTACTAGAGCCAGTTTATTTAAACTCGGTCCTCCCTAACTTTAAAATCTGGGCAAATTTGCCTGTGGGTACCGAGTTTTTTTCTGTGCAAACCACGTCGGCGATCGCCCTCCTACCGCTTCTGGGGTTGAGCCATACCGCTGCAAAACCATCGCCAACCCCACACAGGGTCGGTTCGATATGGCAACTCCCTCCCTTGGGCGGCGTAGCTTTCCACCAGGGAGTGTCTCCGGAGCAATCAACGAGTTTTCATCCGGATAAACCCGCCGATCGCGCTAGTCAATTCAACGGAAATGCCCTTCAATACTTGAGAAAGTACCACCATCATGGTAGGCTAGTGATGCGGGAGTTAGTCCAGAAGACTCATCGAGTTCAAAACGCATTACTTATGCTCGAAAGATTTATTTTAGCCATGTTGCTCACCCTTTCATTACATCTGTTTATGGAAATCGGGTTAGGGCCTGCTTCGCAATCTAGTGCGGAGTTTTCTCATACCAGCCAATCGATTATTATAAACCAATATCGGCAATAAAACGGTTCGAGAGAATACATTAAAGCAAATTTTAATCGGCAGGGAGCTTCTGTTGGTTTTCTAAAACGTAGAATGGCGCAATCCAGCCCCGATTGGGTTGGTTTGAGTGTGAAGCTCAAGGGTTTCGTGAATCCCACTAACATGAGACGAGGGGAGTGGAATCACGGAGGGTGCAACTTGGCCGATCGCGCAAGGTGCCAGGGGCAAAAACCGCAGGTATTCTCTAAATCGAAACATTCACCACTGGGGCGATCGCCCACTGTGTATCGGTGGCGATATTGGCCAACTATCTCAATTTAAAATTTCTCCCCAAGACTGGCTACAGGCTTTCTCTCAATCGAACATGAAAGGCAACCTCCCCCCCCCCACTATGGTGGGATTGGCCAAGGGCTGACCCGAGAATAAAAAGCCCGACAACCGCGCGATCGCCGTGGCTTTATCCGGCAGAATACTTCGGTTATAAAACCGCAGGCGATCGCGCCTGGGGTAGCGATTCAAAGGTGGAAACCTCCACCCCGACAATGGAAAAACGGCGATCGGCAAGGACAAGCAAACTGAAAGAGGGGCGATCGGTTGCGGTTATCCTCACCTAGAGGAAAATCCACACAACGATAAAATAAAACTGTTCAACCCCAGCAAACTAAGGATGAAACGATGGTTGAGAAAGTCCAAAAAAGCGAAGCCGAATGGAAAGCGCAACTGAGTCCCGAAGAGTTTCAGGTGACGCGCAAGAAGGGAACCGAAAAACCTTTCACCGGCAAATACTACGACAATAAAGAAAAGGGTGTCTACAAATGCACCTGTTGCGGCGCCGAACTATTTAGTTCCGACACCAAATTCAATTCAGGCACCGGATGGCCTTCATTTTGGGCACCCATCGATGAAGAACACGTAAAAGAAGAAGAAGATAACAGTCTATTTATGCGCCGAACCGAGGTGTTGTGCAATGCCTGTGAGGCTCATCTCGGTCACGTCTTCAACGATGGCCCCCAACCCACTGGCTTGCGCTACTGCATTAATTCGGTAGCGCTGGATTTTGAGAAAACCAGTTAGGCTCAGAGAAAAAGGTCTGCAAAACCGCAAGGTGGCGACGCCAATCTTGGCTCTGAGCCGCACTGGGGAACCATTATAAAAATTCCCGCTCCAGGAACGGGGCGGGAAGCCATCAGGGTACATCTAATTAGGGGTCGATGAGGGCTTCGCAACCCTCACCTCCCATTCAGAACCGGACATGAGACTTTCACCTCATCCGGCT
>NZ_JAYFEQ010000683.1:0-9064 GCF_055795085.1 Phormidium sp. CCY1219
CAAACATTTTCTTCACCTCCTTATGATATTATACAGCACCAAGCCTTATCATGTCCAACGAATATAATTGCGGGGGATCGGGGGTCAGTCGCTCGGCTTATATCCCCACGGATAAATCCGGGGGCTTTACGCCGATTCTCGGTAACCGCTCAGCCGCCCCCTCTCCCTTATCGGTTTCCCCACTCACCGCATCAGGGTTGAGGGGTGGGCATGGCATTGATTGGTCAAATCGCTCTGTGCTTCTGCCCCGGCAATCATACATCTAAATTGCACAAAAAATGGATTAAATATCGCTTTTAATACGCTGAAATTTTTACTGCTAAAAACCTGTCATTTCCGGCGGGAAGGGAATCCAGAAAGCATTTCTTTGCGAACCCATCTGAAAACCGCTACCAATATGATTTTACTGTGTTGATTTCGTACTATTTTGGCAAGGTTTTTCTGAGCAATACCGTAGCTAACGACACCGAATTTGGGATAATTCTCGGTTTACACAAAGCTCATAAAGCGCCAAGAAGAAGAGGTCAAGACCTGTGAAGGGAAATCCCAAGGTTGGCGCTGGTGGGAACGAGCATCACAGGTTTAGCAATTGTCTGAGTGCATAGGCTACAGTCTGCATCGCTGCTTATTTGTAATAAAAACGGTATGCAAACTAAGTGTATAAGATTAAATTAAAAAAACTCCCCACAGCTTGGGGGAGCATGAAGGTAAGGCGATGCAAAATTAAAGAGCCTCAAACAGCTCCCTCTAGAGAGCCTCAAATCGCTCTCTCTAATAACTCTCTATCAATTTTTGCAGTAGGATTTCACCCTCCCTATCAGCTAGCCAGCAGTTTCTTCAACCAGAGCGTTTTGCTTCCTTTTGCCATAGCGAAACGCACCAAGACCCACCAGTAACAGGGCAGTTGCCGTGGTTGGTTCGGGGATTTCCCGAGGTTGTGGCGTGGGTGGCTCCCAACTGACAGTACCTCGCCCGGTTCCGCTTGCGCCCACCATACCATTACCATCAATACTTTGGTAGCGCACGCCGAAGTTATTCAAGGCGAACTTTTTCACGTCACCAGACAATGCCAGGGTAGCGGTAAACTTTTGCGGCTCATCATTGGTTTTCACGCCGCCATCTTTGCCGCCGGTGCAGTTACCGTCGCTAAAGCAGACATCTAAGTTTCCGAATTGATTGGGTAATTTGCCGTTAGCAACGGCATTCTCAAATAAGCCATCAATGCGGGTCAGTTCAGCGGTTGTTTCGTTGTTCTTGCCCCTTCCTTGTCCTGGGCCTGTGGATTCTTCCGCAAATAGCAAGGACAACTTCCCGTCGGAAAAGTCCGTGACGTTAAACCCTAAGCCAGAGGTTCTAGAGGTGATTCCATCGCTGGAGGTGTTGTCGAGGGTAATATCAAATTTTGCCTCGGTGTTACCTCCAACCGTAGTAAAGCCGAGAAATTTGAAAATGGCTTCCGAGGTGAGTTCGATAACATCACTTTCGTTGACGTTGCCATCAAAGATGATTGTGAACTCTTCATTTACATCGTCCTCGTCAATTCCGATACTGCCATTGTCTATCAAAGTAAACGCTGAGGCAGCGGGGGCGACAGCGAACGAATAAACCCCAATGGAACCGAGGACAGTTAGTCCTACCGTTAATTGTTTCAATCGTTTTAACATAATCTTTACCGAATCCTACCAGCATCTTGTGTCCAACCGAATTTTTTGCCGGGGTGGTGGATGAGCTTTGACGATTGGGAGGGGGACATGGGATCCCATACGCCCGCCTGACTCATCCCGCTGTGTGATTAAAGTCAATCACCTCCTCCGGTTGCGCGCAATGGAGAACCAAACTGATGTTTGCCTCTCTCCTCCACTGTATCTGGCTCAACCACTGCTCGTCGAGGCTTTGGACGAAACTTTGTAAAATCTTTACGTAAAAAGTTTAATTGATTAAGTTTTGATGTGTTTTAGGATCCAGGATAAGGTTTTTGTAAAAAATAATCCCGACTGTAGAAGCTGTAAACTCGGAAAATGCAAGGAATATTGATGCATTTACCTTGCAATGTTTCTGACAATTTCATCCCCAAAGCTGGCGATTCCAATTGTCACGATCGCCCCTTGGGGTGGGGCGGCTCCCATACCAGGGCGATCGCGCTCTTAGTAACGAGGCGGTTTTCTCCCCACTGTAGCTCTGTTCCCCGCTTTTCCCCGGTTGGGGGGAAATTTAAAATAGAGCGTCGAGACCAAAATGAGTACAAATTATTAATTGTTAATTTGTCATCCTAATTTATAGGGTCGATTCACAGGAATCGACCCTATAAATTAAAGTTTTGGTAAAGAACGAAAAAATCGGCATTTTTATGGTATGAGGGGCGCTGTGGCGGGGAAAAGCGATCGCGTCATGCACGGATTAGCGAGGAGCCACGGCATATTGAACCAGTTGTCCGAGTCGGTGACGCAGAGTTTCTAACCCCAGACTTCCCTTGGCGGAAATAAACACAGCTTGGGGAAACTGTGCTCGAGCGATCGCCAAAGTCTGGCTATCCACACAATCGATTTTGTTAAACGCCACCAGGGCCGGACCGGGCGTCATTGGCATTTCCCTTAAAATCTCCATCACTGAGCGAATCTGACTTTGCCACGCCGGATGAGACAAATCCACCACATGCAGCAAAGCATCCGCTTCGGTCACTTCTTCTAAAGTCGCGCGAAAGGCATCCATCAAAGAAGGTGGCAACTCGTGAATAAATCCCACGGTGTCGGTTAACACGATGGACTGGGGTTTTCCGGTGGCCATATCGGGAACCACTAAGCGCCGGGTTGTGGGATCCAAAGTCGCAAATAATTGGTCGGCGGTATAAATTTCCGCATTGGTCAGGGCGTTGAGAAGAGTAGATTTGCCGGCGTTGGTGTAACCGACGATCGCGATCGAAGGAACTTCTTGATGCTGTCGGCGCTGACGCATCCGCGATCGATGCGCTTGCAATTGGTTCACCTCTTTTTGCAAGCGGGCGATGCGCCGTTGAATGGCGCGTCGTTCCGTTTCCAGCTTAGTTTCCCCCGGGCCTCGGGTACCGATACCACCGCCTAAGCGGGACATTGCTTGACCTCGACCGGTCAGGCGCGGCAACATGTATTCCAATTGCGCCAGTTCTACTTGCAATTTACCGGCACTGGATCGGGCGCGTTGGGCGAAAATATCGAGAATCACTTCCGTGCGGTCTACCACGCGGACGCCGAGAAGCATTTCCAGGTTGCGAACTTGCGCCGGCGATAAATCGCGATCGAAAACGATTAGATTTGCCCCGAGGGTTTGAGAGCAGAGGGCAATTTCTTCCACTTTTCCCGCGCCGACAACCGTTTGCGGGTGGGGACGGGAACGCTTCTGCTGCAATGTTTGGACCACCGTTGCGCCAGCGGTGTCTACTAAGCGGGTGAGTTCGGCGAGTTCATTTTCAAATTGTTCTGGGGTCATGGAGTCGGTCATTACCCCTACGAGGACCACACGATCGCGATCGGCATCCACTTCTAAGGCGACGAATTCCCGTTCGAATTGAGCTTCGAGTCCTTCTACCAGGTCGAGGAAGTCCTGTTTGGCGAGCATATCTAAGCTCATCGGCGGCGAAACGCTCCAAGTGGCGATCGCGCGATCGCTTTGCTCGGGTTCCATTTCCGTGGGCGGGGTCAGATGGGCTAAATGGGTTTCTTTCACATAACCGGTCGCCCCGCCGCCGCGCCGTTCGAATCCTTCACCGGTGAGGGTGAGTACCACCAAGCTATCCAGGCGTTGAATCGCCATAGCGGTTAATGCGGATTGATTGGGTGCGTGGGATTTGTGCTGAGTTGCAATGCAGCGAATCCCGCTGAGACGGCCCGCACCATACCGGGGTAATTCTAGGGGGGGAATTTGGGTTTGACGCGGCGAACCCACTCCCACGCGAATCACTTGTCCCCGGCGATTGATGTAGGCACAAACCGATTCTGCGATCTCCGTAGCGATCGCAGCTACACGCTGAGCAAATTCCGGCGTAGTGATGGAATCTACCGGCAGCTTTTGATGATAAAGCCGTTGCAACTGCTTGAGCTGGCTGGATTTCAGACCTTTTAAGTTTCCGTAGATAGTTTCGATAGGCGCTTGCGACCAGTGCCCTGGCCCTCCGAATGCGTTCCCTGCCTATTTTATCGCGATCGCGGGAGGAATGGCATTAGGGGTTGGTGGTTAGTCATGGGTGATTATTTGCTTTCTTCCTGGATGGTGATGCGGTATTGAGTGGCGATGTAATAGAAGAGTTTGTAATATTGGGCAAATTTATCGTTGGGCGATCGCCCTTGCAGGTTGTAAATGATGTGGTCGGTTTTGAGGGTGAAGGTCATCCGGGTTTCCTCTTGACCCACTTCCACGTCTAAGTAGGCGGGGAGTCCTTGTTCGGTGGTCAGGTTAGAGTCGGAGGAGTTTGGTGGGTGGAGGGAGGGGGAATTGGGGAGATTGAGGTGGGTGAGGTTGAGTCTGGCCCATCCTCTGACTTCTATGTTTGGGTGTTCGGGGTGACGAAATGCCCGTCCATCGAGATTGGTGGGCGGATCGAGGGGGATCCAATCGGTGGGATAGGGAAATTGGAAGTGAAAGCGAGGATTGTTGTAGGTGTTCCATTGGGTTTGCAGGGGAGTTCTGGCTACGGTGCAACCGGCGAGGATGACGCTGAGGGTAACTGCTGACGCCCAGCGGGTGATAGTTTGAGTGCTGATGTACGCGGAAAAAGGCCCCATCGCGATTGCTCTTTGTACTCTTTCTTTTATATTGGCATTTGCAAATGGGGGCTGGATGCTGGGGAGGCGATCGCCTAAGTCTGGGCCGACTCCTATATATGGAGGGGGTGAATGAGACGGGTGAGGAGAAGGGTGGGATTTAGAAAGGGGTGCTGGATCCTTGGGAATCGCGATCGCCCAACGATGAGACTCCTCATAGGGGGGGGGGGTGAATGGGACTGTAGGGGATTTTGGATCCTTTTTTCGGATTTTGCGGGTGCCCGAGGGGGAAAAACGCCATTTTTTACAATTTGCGATCGCTTGGTCGGGTTGACACTACGGATAGTGTTTTTCGTGTCAAATAACGCTACCCGTGATGTTTTAGGGGCAGGTTTTCGGCTTTAACTATTTTTTCTCTGGCGAGAGATTGTAACGGAATATTACAATAATGCCATTAAAGTGGTTTAGCATCTTGACAGTTCAAAAAACAGCCGCTACTATGGGTGACATACCCGGGTAAATCAATTCAGCGTCATGCAAGATAAGCAAAAGGTAACTCTGTATCTGCCACCAGAACTTCATCGCCAGCTCAAAATTCGAGCGGCAGTAGATTCCGAACCGATGTCATCCATAGCCGAAAGAGCGATTGATTTTTATCTAGCTCATCCGGGCGTGGTAGACGAAGTAGAGGAAGCGACTTACGGAAGAACCCATCAGGTTTACACCTGTCCAGATTGTTCTAGCTCGGTGGTGATGCGCGATGGAGAGATGGTATCCCTAAAAAACCAGCCAAGCGTAGTGGCTGAAGAGGGGTTGACCGTTGAAGAGGTGCAAAAGATTCAATCGAGCACCGATCAACAAGGCGAGGAACAATTAGTTCCCTGCTAACTGAAAACTTCCACCAGGGAGAAACTTGTGCTCCGCATAAAAAAACAGAAAGGGGCATTAAGATCTAGCAATAATGTTGTAGGCACCGTTTAGAGAAGGTCGATGGTCATGAAAGAAGAGCTCAATATTTTAATCCAAGCTCAATATCCTTTAATCTACCTCGTGACCTCCGAGGAAGAACGGGCCGAGCAGGCGATCGCAACGATTGCTCAGATCAAGCCCCAAAGAAGAGTCTTCGTATGGACGGTTACGCATGGAATTGTGGAGTACGGTCAACCCCGAAACGTAACCCAACACAACACGGTGTCGCCAGAAGCGGCAGTGGAGTGGGTGGTAAGGCAGCGAGAGCCTGGTTTGTTTATCTTCAAAGATTTGCATCCGTTTATTGATTCTCCAGCGACGACGCGGTGGTTGCGGGATGCGATCGCGAGCTTCAAAGGAAGCAACAAAGCGATTATCCTGATGTCACCGATACAGGAAGTGCCCATCGAGCTGGAAAAAGAAGTGGTAGTCCTGGACTTTCCATTGCCAGACATGGGAGAACTCAATCAGGTGCTATCGCACCAACTGGAGTCGGGTAGAAATCGTCGAATCAATACCGAAACGCGGGAAAAATTACTGAAAGCCGCATTAGGGTTGACGAAAGACGAAGCCGAGAAAGTGTACCGCAAGGCACAAGTGACCAGCGGAAAGCTAACCGAATCGGAAGTCGAGATTGTTCTGTCCGAGAAAAAACAACTCATTCGCAGAAATGGGATTCTCGAGTATATAGAAGAAGACGATACGATCGATTCAGTGGGAGGTCTCGAGGAGCTGAAGCGGTGGCTGAGGCAGCGTTCAAACGCATTTACCGAACGGGCGCGAGAATATGGTTTACCCCAACCGAAAGGGATGTTGATTCTCGGAGTACCGGGTTGCGGTAAGTCGATGATTGCCAAAACCACGTCTCGCCTGTGGGGTTTGCCCCTACTGAGGTTAGACATGGGTCGAGTATATGATGGCTCGACGGTGGGGCGATCGGAGGCGAACCTGCGGAATGCCTTAAAAACCGCCGAATCGATTTCACCTGCGATTCTATTCATAGACGAATTAGACAAAGCATTTGGTGGAAGCGGAGGGTCTGCGGACTCAGATGGCGGAACATCTAGCCGGATATTCGGTTCATTCCTAACCTGGATGCAAGAAAAAACCTCGCCAGTGTTTGTGATGGCAACTGCCAACCGAGTGGAAAGACTGCCTGGTGAGTTCTTGAGAAAGGGGCGTTTCGATGAAATCTTCTTCGTAGATCTGCCCAACGATGAAGAGCGACGAGCAATTTTCACCATTCACCTGACCAAACGACGTCGAGACCTCGATCGCTTCGACATCGAACAATTGGCAAAGGTGTCCGATGGATTTTCCGGGGCAGAAATCGAGCAAGCCGTCATCGCTGCGATGTACGAAGCTTTTGCCCAAGATAGAGAATTTACGCAGTTGGATATTATCGCTGCAATCAAGTCAACGCTGCCACTGTCGAAGACTATGACAGAACAGGTATCGGCCCTGCGCGAATGGGCCAGACAGCGGGCGCGACCAGCTGCATCTTCTGTCGCCGAATATCAGCGACTGGAGTTTTAACAGGCTTTCTCCTGGTCCAAACAGGAGCAAAGGCTAGCAACTTCTTGCTAGCAGTTCGAACAAATACCGCCATTATATGCGGTTCCCTTCAAATCCAAAACGTTGTCGTATCTAAAAACCTACTTTTAGGAGGAAATCCCAATGTCTCACTTTAGCACCCTGCGTACCAAAATCACCGACGCCGAAATCCTGAAAAGCTCTTTGCGCGATTTAGGCATCAACGTCAAGAGCGAAGCTGACGTCCGTGGTTACAATGGCCAGCGCGTCCGTGCCGACTTAGTGGCAGTTCTCGAAGGCGAATATGACCTCGGCTGGTCTCGCAACAGCGACGGCACCTATGACCTGATTGCCGACCTGTGGGGCGTTGCTAAGAAGCACAATCAAACTGAGCTGATCAACGCCATCAATCAGAAGTACGCTGTTAACAAGACCTTGGCCGAAGTGCGTCGTCCCGGTCTGCAGAACGCTAACGTCAAGCTCGTGGTCCAAAAGTAAAGTAACTGAGCGCGTTCCCAAACTGGCGGGTTAACCAAATGCGGGTTAACCCGTTTTTTTTTATCCTGACATATCTAGAGGGATTTGTAGAGAAGGCCAGAGGTGGGGATATCCCTACAAAGTCGCTACAATAAGCCAGAAGCAAACCCGATAGCGATGTGGATATGGAAACTTTTACCTTAGAACGGGATCCAGAAATTCGGCAGTTGATGCGCCAGTGCGGCACGCAGGCAGAAATTCTGGCCAAACAACAGTATGTGGTGGAGAAAAAGGGTCCGGAAGACTACGTAACGAGCGTCGATCGCGAACTCGATCGCCGGCTGACCCAGGGTTTTGCGCGGCTATTTCCCTGTGATGGAATTATTACCGAGGAAAACCAGCCATCGCGGCGGGCGTTTCGTGCTGGTTATCGGCGACTGTGGTGCATCGATCCCCTGGATGGCACCGATGGGTTTATCAAGCGCAAGCCCCACTATGCGGTGATGATCGGGTTACTCTGCGATTTTCAACCGGTGGCGGGGTGGATCTATGCCCCCGCTTTAAAACAAATGTACTATGGCGGTAAGGGGTGGGGTCTGTTTCAGGCGATCGGGGAAGCAGAGGTGGAGCCACTACAGCCGGTGGAGGCACCCGCACCCACGGACTCTTTCTGCCCGATTATTATTGGCGACAAAGACGAGCGCAATTTTGGCGAGGCGATCGCCGAACTGGTGCCAGGAGCCACATTTTCTTCCCTCGGCAGTTTTGGTCTGAAGGTGATGGAGGTCATTTGCGGTCGCGCCGGTCTGTACCTTTATCTCAATGGTCGGGTAAAATTGTGGGATACCACCGGCCCGATCGCTTTAGCCCAAGCAGCGGGATTGGTCTGTTGCGACTTGGAGGGAGAACCCTTGAGCTTTCACCCCAGTGCGATCGCTCCGGATACCTTGATTCACCATCAACCAATTTTAATTGGGTGGCCGCGTTATGTGGAAGCCCTGCGATCGCGCATCCGGGAGGCCGCGATCGGCAATCGGTAGCCACAAGTATAGCTTTAGTGAGATATACTGTTTAACGCGCTAAAAAAATCGGCCGTTATCTCACACTAAAAGTATATTTAGGCGGTTCTCCGATTCCCACCCATCGCTCCCACACAATCCCCTCCCTCTTCGCCAGTTAGTGGCTGGCGCATCGCGATATTATTTGCGTGATTTAGGCAAAATAATCGAAATTTTGGCTTATGCCCTGCGAACCAACATGCTGAGTAATGCTAAAGAAAAGAGGTGACAGTTATGAGCGCGATCGCAATCAATTTAAACCCAATTATTCAACTGACAGACGAACAGTTTTAT
>NZ_JAYFEQ010000684.1:0-10899 GCF_055795085.1 Phormidium sp. CCY1219
ATGCCGCAATCGCCCGTTCCAGATTCTCCCCCCGCTCTCCCCGGATGCGGTATAAATAGGCACTTGCCAGATTATTTTGCGTTTGTGCCCATTTTGCGGGTTTCCGTTCTCGGGGACGAACCGTGAGAACGAGTTGGTAGCCGGCAATGGCAATTTCCAGACAATCCGCCCGACTTCCCCGGGGAAACACATTAATATGGATACAGGTATTTTCGATGATTCCCGCGAAGGTATCTGCTTGTTCTGCATCGGAGAGCAACAGCCGACTCACTTCGAGAAACGCTTCTTTAAACCGGGGATTGAGTTTATCCCGATGTTGGTCTAAAAAAGGATAAACCACAGCTGTATCGCTATTGCTTTCCCGTTCGAGTTGCAGCAATTCTCGGGCTAACTGCCGATACACTTCTGCTTCCGAGTCAGGGGAAGCGTTCTCCCCCCGGTTGGCGATAAACCGCGTTACCTCTGCAGCTAATTCCTGCAAGCGGGCGGCGAGTTCTTCACTCCCTTCTGCTGCTGCATTCTCTGCCAATTGCCCCATCACCTGCAACAGTTGCTCGTCCACCCCCTCCTCCTGTTGTGCCAGCAGGGTTTCTGCCTCTCCTGCATCGCTGGAAAGTAAGGCTTGGATGATTTGGATATACCGTTGCAAACGCGCATCGTTCATGGTGGGTCACCCCCTCGGTTCGGATTATTATTGAGCATAGCATAAGTTGGGCCAAATTTCACGAGCCGCTCGATGATTTTTGACTCCTGTTCCCCCACTGACTCGTTCCCTGACTCCGCCTGGTAATGCTTCATCAGAGGCCCTCTGATGGGGTGGTGCGTCACCGGCGCAATTGTGTCGTGGGCGCGTGGTTGGGTTGCGGGGGATGGTGCGTGACCCCCGCGCCGGATTGTGCGGTGGGTGCCTGGATTGGCGGCGGGGGTCACGCACCCGATGGCGTGGGTTTGGCCGGGGTTGGGTTGCCGGGGTCACGCCCCCGACGGAGGTTCATATAAAATTGGGGTTAAATCCAACACAAATCCCGGCAATACCGATTCCCCGGATAGGGTAGCGGGAGTATCGATAATTTCCACTTCTTCCCCCGGGCGATACACTTCCACTCCTTGATTTTGGCAGTCAATTAACCACCCCAACCGCGTACCATTGGCGATATATTCCTTGAGTTTTTCTTGTAACGTCGGTAAAGAATCGCTAGGGGAACGTAACTCTACCACAAAATCCGGACAGAGGGGAGCAAACTGCTGTTTTTCTTCAGAAGTTAAAGCCTCCCATCGCTCTTTTTGAATCCAAGAAGCATCGGGAGAGCGATTTGCACCATTGGGCAGTTTAAATCCCGCCGAGGAATCAAAAGCTACCCCCAAATCGTTGGTATCGGTCCAATTAAATAACTGTTGAATCAATCTCCCATTTCGATTCCCCATATCGCTGCCCGTCGGTGGCATAATTATCACTTCTCCATTCGCAGTGCGCTCAAAGCCTAAATCTCGGTTATTTTGGCACAGTTGAAAAAACTGCTCGTCGCTTAAATCGAGGCAGAGTTTCAACGGGAAAATTGTTTCGCGATTTGCTACTTCCATCGTTTAATTCCATTCGATTGGTTTGATTAAGCAAGGGTGCAAATTATTTTGCACATTTATTGGGGCGGGGAGGCGGAACCTCGTGAGAACCGTTCCCCCCTGGGGGGAACGAGTTAAACCCCCATGACATACAATTAGTCCGCGTAGGCGGACTTTACCTGCCCAGGCGCGATTTCAATCCCCCGCTGATTTCGCATGTTAGCACGGGTTTGGTTGCGGTGGGTGGTGCGTGACCCCCGGGCAGAATTGTGCGGTGGGCGCGGGGATTAGCGGCGGGGGTCACACACCCGATGGCGTGGGTTTTATCTGTGGCGGTCGATCGCCGTTTTATATACTCGTTCGTTTGCCTTTGCTGAGGCGAACAAATCGACTATGGGTGGAGGATAATCCACGCCAATTTTTACCCCAAAGCGCTGTTGTTCTTCGGGCAATAATTTCCAGGGTTCGCGAACTTTTGCTGCTGGAATTTGAGCCAATTCGGGCAACCAATGCTTGACATATTCTCCCTGGGGGTCGTAATCTTTGGACTGTTTGATAATATTAAAAAATCGGAATCCTCGGGCATCGTTCCCCACCCCGGCGGTATAGTTCCAATTCCCCCAATTGCTGCATACATCATAATCAATCAACAGAGACTCGAACCATTCTGCGCCCATCTGCCAATTAATCCCCAAATTTTTGGTGAGGAAACTGGCGACATTTTGCCGCCCGCGATTGGACATAAATCCGGTAGCGGCGAGTTCGCGCATATTGGCATCTACCAGAGGAAAGCCAGTTTTTCCTTGTTGCCATAAGGCAAATTGCTGCCAATCTTCTTTCCAGGGAATATTTACCCCTTGCAATCCGGATTGCCGAAAAATCGCATTGCCATGTTTAGCGCAGATCAACCGAAAATAATCGCGCCAGAGCAATTCAAAGACTAACCAATAGGTAGAGTCGTTTTTCACTCGTTGCGCTTCGTATTCGCGCACTTGTTGGTAAATATAGCGGGGAGAAAGGCAACCCAAGGCTAACCAGGGAGAAAATTTAGAAGAATAATCTGCGCCAAGCATTCCGTTGCGGGTTTGCTTGTAACTTTGCAGTTTATCTTGCTGCCAGAAGTAAGTTTGCAGGCGGGCAATGCCGGCAGTTTCTCCCCCGTGAAAGGCGAGGGCGACGCGGGAATCTGGCAGGGGTGGGGTGAGATTAAAATCTTCTAATTGGGGGAGAGAACCGATAGGGATATCTGGGAGGGGAGGTACATAGTTCGGTGAGGGAAAGGGGGGAGAAACGGTGGATTTTTTTTCGACTTGCTTGCGAAAATGGGTAAATACTGCGGGAATTTCTGAGATAGGGTAGGGCAATGCTGAGGGAGGATAAAGGGTATGTCCCCAGAAGGAGTGGAGTTGCAGGTTCAGGGGTGCGATCGCCCGTTGCAATGCCTTTTCCACCGCCACTTCTTCGGCGGTGACTTCCCGATGAAAATATATCGCCGAGGCATTGACCTGGCGGGCAATTTGTGGTAAGATAACTTCAGGCTTGCCGATTCTGACGATAAGATTGCTACCCAGGTGTTGCCAGGACTGGCGCAAGTTGGCGATACTTTCGAGCAAAAACTGGGCGCGAAACGAGCCGGTTTTGGGAAAGCCATAGGCGGTGGTGCCAAAGTGCCGGGGGTCGAAGCAATAAACCGGGAGAATCGGCGCGGCAGTTGTGAGGGCGCGATACAGGGGTTCGCTATCGTGCACTCGCAAATCGTTGCGATACCAGAGGATAATCGGGGGATGAGACATACTGTAGGGATAGCAGAATTAATCAAAGCGGGCGATTGTGCATCGCCCGCCTTTCTCGCAGGTGTGAGGAGCAGTGGGGAAAGGACGGGGGGTGCCCGCACCTTTCCCGAGAAACAGAGAGCGAGAGATTAGCGATCGCCCTCCATCGCCTCGATAGCTGGCGCTTGTAGCGGATTCATCATCGCCACAGGAGCTTGTGGAGACAAGCTAGGAACCGACTGGCGCAATTTCGCGTTTAACTGCACCGTAGTGGCATCGTAAATTTGCGTGACAATCTTGGGATACAATCCAATCCCGACAATCGGCACCAACAAACAAGCCACAATAAACACCTCGCGCGGTTCGGAATCGATCAGCGCTTCATGTTCCACCAACTCTTTATTTTCCGGTCCATAGAGCATTTCGCGCAGCATGGAGAGCAGATAAATCGGGGTGAGAATCACACCCACTGCTGCCAAGAACACCACCACCACGCGGAAAGTGAGGCTATAGGCATCGCTGGTAGCAAAGCCGACAAACACCATCAACTCTGCCACAAACCCGCTCATTCCGGGCAGGGCCAAAGACGCCAGGGAACAAGTGGTCCACATAGCGAAAGACTTCTTCATCTTCTGGCCCACGCCGCCCATTTCATCCAGCATCAGGGTGTGAGTGCGATCGTAGGTTGCGCCTACCATAAAGAACAGACTCGCCCCAATCAAGCCGTGAGACACCATTTGCAGCACCGCACCGCTGAGACCGAGGTCAGTAAACGAACCGATCCCGATCAGCACGAAGCCCATGTGAGAAATCGACGAATACGCGATTTTGCGCTTCAAATTGCGCTGGGCGAATGATGTGAGAGCGGCATATACTATGTTTACCACCCCGAGAATCACCAAAATCGGGGCGAGAACAGCGTGAGCGTCAGGCAGCATGCCCGCATTCATGCGAATCAGGGCATAGCCACCCATTTTCAGCAGGATACCCGCGAGCAACATGTGAACCGGTGCCGTAGCTTCCCCATGTGCGTCCGGGAGCCAAGTATGCAACGGGAAAATCGGCAACTTCACCGCATAGGCAATAAAGAACGCACCATAAAGCAGCAGTTGCGCGTTAATCGCCACATCCTTCGAGGCGATCGCCCGCATATCGAACGTTACCGTATCCCCATAAAACGCCAGGGCCAACCCGGCAATCAAAATAAACAGGGAACCGCCCGCCGTGTACAGAATAAACTTAGTCGCCGCATAGAGGCGCTTTTTCCCGCCCCAAATCGACAGCAGCAGGTAAACCGGAATCAGCTCCAGTTCCCACACCAAGAAGAACAACAACATATCCTGCACGGCAAAAACCGCAATCTGACCCCCATACATCAGCAGCATCAAAAAGTAAAACAGCTTCGGTTTGAGAGTCACGGGCCAAGCGGCTAACATCGCCAGGGTAGTAATAAACCCCGTGAGGATAATCAGGGGCATGGACAAACCATCCGCCCCCACCGACCAATTCAAATCCAACGGCGCAACCCAACTGTAGCTTTCAAAAAGCTGCAAATCGGGATTGCTCAACTCGTACTGAGTACAAAAAGCGTAAACAATGAACAAAAAATCGATCGCTCCCACGACCAAAGCGTACCAGCGTACCGTCCGCCCCTTAGTATCGGGAATCAGCGGTAGTAGCAAAGACGCCGCGATCGGGAACAGAATAATTGTGGTTAACCACGGAAATTCAGCCATATTCGTAAATAGCTTCCAGAATTCACCATTGAGAGAACCCACGCTCAGACTCCACAAGTCAGAATATACCGAGCTTCGGGAAACCCCCAGGGGGAAAAGCGATCGCCTCGGATTTTCCTACCGCGCGCGATCGCCTGTGCGGGAGTTGCGCCTCCAGATACCCCACGCCGAGATTCCCAGATAACGGTCATTCTGACTGAGTGAGTGCTGAGTAGAGGGTTAATTCACGCCAGAGAGAATCACTAATCCGAGAACCCCGACAAACACGATCAGGGCATAAAACTGGGCGCGACCATTCTCAAAATACTTCAACCCTTCGCCAGTAATCACGGTAATCAACCCCGTGAGGTTGACCGCGCCATCCACCACCCGGTAGTCCACTTCCATCACCTGGCGGGCCAAGCGGCGAGAACCCCGGACGAAGAGGAAATCGTAGATTTCGTCGAAATACCACTTGTTGCGCGAGAGCTGATACAGGGGCTGGATTTTCGCCGCGATCGCCTTGACGTCGATTTTCCCTTTCAGGTACATCAGCGACGCCAGGGTAATCCCGATTAACGCAATCCCCACGGAATTGCCCCCCATAATCAGAAACTCGGCTAAATCGAATTCCCCGGCATGTTCTGCCGCTTCCGCCACGGTTTCGGGAGGAAAGATAAATTCCTCAAAGTAATTCGCAAACGGCGTACCCACCAATCCAATCAGCACTGACGGAACCGCCAGGGCCATCAAGGGGAAGGTCATCGTCAGGGGAGACTCGTGCGGGGTGTCGCTGTGATGACCGTGAGAATGGTCGTCACCCGCCTCCGCCAATTCTTGCGGGTCCATCGCCCCAGGACCAAACGCCAGGGCCGGTTCTCCCATTTTCGCTTCCGTGAGGATATCCTCACGGATTTGCTTGTCCTGGCCGCGAAACGGACCGCAGAAGGTGAGGAAATACATGCGGAACATGTAGAAAGCGGTCATCCCGGCAGTTACCCAACCCACTAGCCACAAGGCGGGATTGGCTTCAAACGCCGCACCGAGGATTTCGTCTTTCGACCAGAACCCGGCAAACGGCGGAATGCCGCAAATCGCCAAGGTGCCGATTAAGAAGGTGGTGGCGGTAATCGGCATGTATTTGCGCAACCCGCCCATCAGTCGCATGTCTTGGGCCAGGGTGGGGTCGTGACCCACCACGTCTTCCATGCCGTGGATGACGGATCCAGAGCAGAGGAAGAGCATCGCTTTGAAGTAAGCGTGGGTCATTAAGTGAAACAACCCGGCGCTATAGGCCCCGATGCCCATTGCCATGACCATGTACCCGAGTTGGGAGATGGTGGAGTAGGCTAAGCCTTTTTTGATGTCGTTTTGGGTAATCGCGATCGTGGCTCCCAAAAAGGCGGTGAAGCATCCCGTCCACGCAATGGTGTTCATTACGCTGGGGATGGGTTCAAATAGGGGGTACATCCGCGCGATTAGGAAGACGCCGGCGGCAACCATTGTGGCGGCGTGGATCAGGGCGGAAATTGGGGTCGGCCCTTCCATTGCGTCCGGAAGCCACACGTGCAGCGGAAATTGCGCCGATTTCGCCACCGGTCCGAGAAAGACTAGGATCGCAAACAGGGTGGCCATTCCCGCCCCGATCGCCCCGGATTGCACCAGATCTACTAGGCGATCGCCCACTTCGTTGAATTCAAAGCTGTTGGTGGCCCAGTACAGTCCGAGTATCCCCAGCAGCAGGCCAAAGTCTCCAACCCGGTTGGTGATAAAGGCTTTTTGGCACGCATCCGCCGCCGCTGGGCGATCGTACCAAAACCCGATCAGCAAGTAGGATGCCATCCCCACTAGTTCCCAGAAAATGTAAATCTGAACTAAGTTCGGGGAAATCACTAGCCCCAACATGGAGGAGGCAAATAGGCTCAAATAGGCGAAAAAACGCACGTAGCCGCGATCGTGTGCCATGTAGCCATCGGTGTAAATCATCACCAAAAAGCTAATGGTGGTCACGATCGCCAGCATCAGCGCCGAAAGCGGGTCAATGGTGTAGCCCATTGCCAGATGAAAATTCCCCGCCGCCGCCCATTCGATGGTGCGGGTGTAGGGCTCATGTCCTTGGATTTGACTCCATAACAGCCCAAAGGCCATTACCATTGCAGCGCCCACCAGGGACACTAAAAATACGGCATTCTTTTGCCGCAGGTTGTTCGTCGCTTTGTTATAGGAAATCAGACCGAGGCCAACCAGCATCGCCCCGGCTAAGGGCAAGACTGGAATCAGCCACGCATACTGATACAGGGGTTCCATTGCTGACTCCCACTTAATAGTTCTTTACTCAGTCAACACAATTGTTAACATTTTGACACAGGAGTGCCCCACAAATTGCTCGATTCTTTACTCGGAATGCTTGCACTCTGAGGTCATCCACGGCTTTTTCTCTCTGTCTCGTTTGAATTTACCACATTTTTTGTGTTATAATTAAATATTTTCTTGAAAAATTTTGTCGGCCTCCCGCTCTGACCCGTGAAGAACCCCATCCAGAAACCCTCTGGATGGGGTTTGGGTTTGCCCAATGCGAGCCTTTGTTCTGGCAAAAGCCCGACACCAGCAAACTTGATGTTTTAATTTGCTGACAATGAAATGGCGCTCAATCAGACGGAGGAGGAATTGATGAGATGCTCCAAAGAACGGGTAACAAACCGTTTTTGCATCACCTCTCGCATCCGCGATCGCAACATCGCCTGTAGGTCATCGCGCCCGTGAAATCCTTCGATCCGATGCAGCGCAACTCCGCTGTCAAATAAAATTAACGTCGGTAAGGTGGTGATTCGATATCCACTGGCTAGCTTTAACGTGCGATCGGCGTTAATTCCCACCAGTTTTATCTGTTCTCCCCATTCTTGTGCAAATGCATTCAATATCGGATCGATCGTTCGACACAGCCCACACCAGGGTGCCCAAAAGTTTACCAGAACTGGCGTGGGAGCTTCTAAAACTTCTTCTTTAAACGTTTGTTCGTTAAGAGACAAGACCATGTTCCCTCTCTGCTCAATGGCTTTTGCGATCGACACCGGGATCATGCTACATCGATTTGGGATCGTCTGACTATCCCCTTTCGATATAGATTTGGTAAAAAAGTCTTGATTGTAAATAATAGTAAATTTTATGAGAGATTGTTGATTGTTAATTGTTGATTGCTTATAAAAAATTTCACCCCCATAATTCCCCCCACCGGGGATTATTTTTCCCTCCCACCCCGAAATTCTTTACATTTTTTTAACATTTACTGTAACCAAAGATACAGTTTTTTATCCCCCACTGGTATCCTACCCGGCTTTACCGCCTCAAACTGCCGCGATCGCCCCCACCCGCAAAATCAGCAATTGTCAATTAACAATCTACACAGGCTGCAATTTCCAATTTTCAATTTTCAATGACCAATTACCAATTTACCAGCCCACCTGGGCGGTGGCACGGAGCAAGAGAGGGTGTGCCCACCAGAGGAGGAAAATAAACCCCGTCACCCCGAGATAGCTCAAGCGGATAAATTCGTCCAGTTTGAGGGTTTGACGCCCTTGGAAAATGGCCAGGAAAGGAATCACCGAGGTGCGAGCTTTTACCGCCTCGAACGCTTCTCCATAGCGATCGCCCCAGCGGCGATCGCCGTGCCACACCGCAAACAAATGATGCAGCACCAGGCCCAGGGAAGTCACCACCATAAAACTGGTACCAATCCAGAGGGTATGGGCCACACACCAGATGACCTGACCCACCATTTGCGGGTGACGGGTAATGCGAATGATGCCAGTTTCGTAAAGATGAACCTGGGGTTTTTCGATCGCGGCAATTTCGAGCAGATTAAAGGTAGCGGGGTAGAGAAAAATAAACGAAATCGCCGAGAGGATCCAGACCAGCGGTTGCACCCAAGGCACCCCCTGAACCTGCCAAAGTTGCACCCCATCATAGCGATGGTTGAAGAAATAGATAATCAGCACCACCGCCAAAGGCAGACTCACCAAAGCGAAGAAAATGCGGTACAGACGCGGGCCGACGAAGTGTTCCCCAACCGGGCGCACAGCCGCCAAACCGCTATGGGCGATCGCGAAGACCAACAGCAAACCGACCATCATCAAATGGCTCGGCGTCAACCAATCCCAGGACATTGCAGATAACAGAATTTACCGACGGTGAACCAGACCTAACCCCTGCCGAGTGCCAGACAGAGCCGACCGCGCCCCAGTAGAAGGATCCACCCTGGCCGAAACAGGCTCCAACCGCAGCCCCAGCAGAAGCAAAAAAGATGACGTGGGTAACATTTTAGACCAGAGGGGGACAAAAAGCGACAACCCGGGAAAAACAAGTCGGGGGGCGAAGTGAAACGCGATCGCCCCCCGAGAATCGCGCAGAAGGCCCAAAGAAAAACCCCTGTCGCGATCGCACGGAAGTCAATCGCAGGGGATAATGGGCAGTGGAGACTGCATGGGGGGATTGCTAGCCAGTGGATTTCCCCGAACCGATCGACGGCAAACCCAATCCAACCTTAAATAGAACAGTAGGGTAAGATGCCGCGATTTGGTAAACTGCAGGACAACGGGACGAAGATGAGCGGGTTGGCACCGGTGGGCGATCGGATTATCGAGGTCCCCGGAATCAAAAAAACCACTCATACACCCAGTTTTTTTGAAATGCAACCCGTTGAATCCGTTAGTTGTCACCAGACTCCTTGCCCCTTTCAGGTTTAGCAGTATGTCCGATCTACCGTTCACTTTAGATCAGTTACGCATTCTCAAAGCGATCGCCGCTGAGGGGAGCTTCAAACGCGCTGCCGATAGTTTATATGTGTCTCAGCCTGCCGTTAGCCTACAGGTGCAGAATTTAGAGCGCCAGTTGGATGTGCCATTGTTCGACCGGGGGGGGCGAAGGGCACAACTAACAGAAGCAGGGCACCTGCTGCTGAGCTACGGCGAAAAGATTTTAACCTTATGTCAAGAAACCTGTCGAGCCATTGAGGATTTGCAAAATCTTCAAGGAGGCACCCTAATTGTCGGTGCATCCCAGACCACCGGCACCTACTTGCTGCCTCGGATGATTGGCATGTTTCGGCAGAAATACCCCGATGTCGCCGTTCAGTTGCACGTTCACTCCACCCGTCGCACCGCCTGGAGCGTAGCCAACGGGCAAATCGACCTGGCGATCGTCGGCGGAGAAGTGCCCCCAGAACTGCAAGAATCCCTCAACATTCACTCCTATGCCGAAGACGAACTGGCGCTAATTTTGCCAGTATTTCATCCTTTTGCCAAACTCGAAACCATCCAAAAAGAAGACCTTTACAAGCTGCAATTTATTGCCCTAGATTCCCAGTCCACCATTCGCAAAGTCATCGACCAAGTGCTTTCGCGCTGCGATATCGATACCCGCCGGCTCAAACTGGAGATGGAACTCAATTCCATTGAAGCGATAAAAAATGCAGTACAGTCCGGCTTAGGAGCCGCATTCGTCTCCATTTCGGCGATCGAAAAAGAATTGCAGATGGGGATTTTGCATCGAGCCACCATCGAAGGGGTAGTCGTCAAGCGGATGCTGTCAGTGATTTTCAATCCCAATCGGTATCGGTCCAAGGCAGCAGAAGCATTTAGCGAAGAAATTTTACCCCAATTTGCCACCCAGCCGTTTTTGGATGTGGAGCCAGCGCAATCCGTGGATGCCGAAGAAGACACCGCCGCGTCGGTGGAGTCCTCAGAAGCGATCTCCCCTGCTGCATCGAATTCCACCGTCAGGTGACGTACTCCCGACGCCGACCGCTTAGGCGGTACGGCGCGGGCTTCTGGGCCGAGACCTTTGAGATCTGGGTT
>NZ_JAYFEQ010000685.1:0-1373 GCF_055795085.1 Phormidium sp. CCY1219
GAACGGTCTGGACAGTCCAAGAAAGCAAGGCATCTTCAAAGACTCTTAAGTAAGTCCTATTACGCGAAGCTCTTGGCAGTAAGGAAAATAACCCAAGACAATCAGGGCAAAAGAACTGCCGGGGTAGACGGAGTAAAATCCCTCTGGCCTACACAACGACTGGAATTAGCCCAAAAACTTGGGAATAACTACAAAGCCCGCTCCTTACGTAGAATATGGATTCCTAAATCAGGTCGCGATGAAAAGCGTCCTTTAGGGATTCCGACGATAAGAGATAGAGCTGAGCAAGCTTTGGTTAAACTGGCACTAGAACCGCAATGGGAAGCTCGATTTGAGGCAGACTCATACGGATTTAGGCCAGGAAGGTCGGCACATGATGCGATTGATGCCATATTCAAAAAGGTGCATAAGAGACCAAATTGGGTATTAGATGCAGATATTGCAAAATGCTTCGACCGAATTAACCATGATTACCTGCTGTCCAAACTAGATTGTCCATCCGTGTTCAAACGGAAAATCAAACAATGGCTTAAAGCCGGCGTTCTGGATAATGGCGTATTTGAGGCAACAGAGTCAGGAACTCCACCTTGTGGAGTCATTAGTCCACTCCTGGCCAACATTGCCTTACATGGGATGATAAATTCGGTTGTTAATGCTTTTTCCAAGACTAAGACCATTAACGGAAAACAAGAACGAAACTATCGCCCGAAAATCATTCGATACGCCGATGACTTCGTGGTTCTCTCGCCAGTTAAAGAAGTCATACTAAAAGCCCGTAACCTGATTGAACAATGGCTGGAACCAGTTGGATTAAAGCTTAAGCCCGAAAAGACAAGAATCTGCCATACCCATGAATTCTCAGAAGAAGGGGGAGAGGCAGGTTTTGACTTTTTAGGTTTCAATATCCGCCATAAAACAGTTGGCAAGTACAAGGCCACAAACACTGGGGCTGGCAAAGGATTATTCCAGCTCAACATAAAACCAAGCAAGAAGTCAGTCAAGGAACACTACAAGGCAATTAAGGCGGTCATAAAGGCTCATAAAACAGCCCCACAAGCCGTATTAATCAAACGACTGAATCCAGTCATAAAAGGATGGAGTAATTATTACAGCACAGTAGTATCCAAAGAAACATTCTCCAAACTCGACGATAAGGTTTGGGGGGCCTTAAGGGCATGGACAGTATCAAGATGCGGAAAAGCGTCCATTAATAAGCTCAGAAAGTATTACCATCATGGAGCCAATGGAAAATGGACGTTTCAAGCGCAAGATGGGCTGAGACTATTGAAACACATGGAAACGCCTATCAAGCGACACATCAAAGTCAAAGGTGATAAGTCTCCATTTGATGGAGATTGGGCTTACTGGAGTAA
>NZ_JAYFEQ010000686.1:0-244 GCF_055795085.1 Phormidium sp. CCY1219
GCAACTCTCGTTGGAACACCAGGTTGTTTGCCCATTCTTGTACTCCAATATTTGAGATTGCCGTCGTATGGGCTGGCTTCGCCTTTGACTTTGACGTGTCTGACAATTGGAGTCTCAGCATGGAGTTGCAATTTGATTGGGTTTGATTCCGCTCGTGTTGCAAATGTCCATTGCCGATTCCCTATAGCTTGCCAGTATTTCTTGGCTACCCACTTTCCTGTTTTGTTGGGATGTCTTCGGTTTC
>NZ_JAYFEQ010000687.1:0-38324 GCF_055795085.1 Phormidium sp. CCY1219
TAGGCTGGTCAGGTGGTTAGAAGTACAAGCCCCTGGCTTTAGACATGGGGTTGGTTTCTACGGAGTCCCTGACGGGGGCGATCGCGCTGTTGCCGTGGAGCCTTTCCCCCTCTGGGCTATGGCATCGCTTACTCTAACGCGCTTCGTTTCCCCAACTGTGCCCTCAAATTGCCCAGTTTTGGTTCAAAGGGAGATGAGCTGGATTTGATAGTACCATTTTTCGCGGATGATAGAACAGTTGATGGAGGGGAGAGGGGAAAACAAGGCGACTCCGCCGGTGCAAGGGTTGGGCGATCGCAACCCTTGAGAATGAAACAGCCCCCTCATCACCCCGAGGGGCGAGTTCTCTGTGCCCCCCAGCATACCCTCATATGAACTCGCCCCCACCGGATCCTCCTAACGCCGACGAACAAAACCGCGTGCCCCATTGAGAATTCCTCGAGAACACGCGCCGTAATGGTCCGGTTAACGGCTTTGAAAAGCGGGGGATTGAAATACCGCCGTGACCCTGCAAGAGGCTGAGTGGCGTCGCTTTTTTGAGCCTGCTTTGCAATTCAATGGCATCGATTCTGTGGCGTTAAACCGCATAACTTTCCCCGATGCGATGCACTTTTATCAAGTTAGTCACCCCGGTAATCGGGAGGGGCAATCCCGCAACGATCGCCACCAAATCCCCCTTCGCGAGCAATCCATGTTCCACCACCGCCTGTTCCACAAGGGCGATCATTTCGTCGGTACTAGATACCTCTTCCAGTTGCAGGGATTGCAAACCCCAATAAAGACTCACCCGCCGCCGCACTAATTCATCGGTGGTGACGGCGATCGCCGGAATCGCTTGCCGATACTTAGAGAGCAATCGCGCGGTGAAGCCATGTTCGGTAAAGCAAATAATCGCCTTAGCTTTCAAATTCTCTGCTAATTGGCAAGCCGCATGAACCACGGAATTTCCGAGAACCTGTTCCTGCACTCCGTTAACATACTTTGTAGAAGCACTCAACTGCGCCTCTGCGGTTTCGGCAATCCGCGCCATCATTCTCACTGCTTCCACCGGATACTGTCCCACGGCGGTTTCCCCAGACAGCATCAGTACGTCGGTGCCATCGAGTATCGCATTGGCAATATCGGAAACCTCGGCGCGAGTCGGGCGCGGGTTGCGGATGATGGATTCGAGCATTTGCGTCGCCACGATCGCCGGTTTGAGGTGCGATCGGCAGGCTTGCAAAATCGACTTTTGAATCATTGGCACTTTTTCTAAAGGGATTTCTACCCCTAAATCTCCCCGCGCCACCATCACCGCATCGGCAGTGGCAATAATTCCATCCAGGTCATCGAGTGCCTCGTGACGCTCGATTTTGGCAATCACATGGGCATCCTTTTCTTTGCGCCCGATCGCCCCTTTCACTTCTTTGATATCCGATGCCTCTCTAACAAAAGAAAGCGCCACGTAATCCACATCATGCTCCAAGCCAAAGTCCAGATCGTCCATATCTTTTTGGGTCAGGGCTGGCGTAGAAATCGAGGAATGACGCAGGTTAATTCCTTTGTTGCTTTTCAACGGCCCGCCATCAATCACCGTGCCGTGAATTTCTTTGTCAAACACGCGATCGGCGAGAATCGAAATCAATCCATCATCGAGTAATATCGTGTCTCCTTCCTTCACGTCATTGGCCAATCTTTTATAAGTAGAACTAAATCGTTCCGCATTACCGATGACTTCCTGCATGGTAATCACCGTGGTTTGCCCCGGTTCGAGAACCACGCCGTCTTCCATTTCCCCAACGCGAATTTTTGGTCCTTGTAAATCCTGGAGAATCGCGATCGGTTTTTTCAATTTAGCAGATACTTCTCGCACTAGGCGAATGTTTTGCTCGTGACTTTCGTAGGTGCCGTGAGAAAAGTTCAAACGCGCCACATCCATGCCAGCCAGCGCCATTGCTTCGATAGTTTTGCGATCGCAACTAGCAGGACCGAGAGTGCAGATAATTTTTGTTTTACGCATGACCGTTAAATTGCTCTAAACGAACGACTTCAGATATTGACAAGCCAATCAGGATAACTCAGGCTAACGAATTTAATTTTAGCAAATCCTCGTTTATCCCATGAAACCCGATAACCTCAAAAATACTATTATAATTTTCTAGCGATTAAGTGAGTGTTCGCTGCGCTACATGAAGGGAAACGCGAGAAAGTTGTTTTCCCCAGGGGAAAGCCATGCCTTCCCCGCCTCTTTGTTGTTTCGGCGAATTTTTCCCTTTCAACTATCACCCATACCTCCAGAAACATAACCCGATTGCATCCAGTGTTTATTACACTAACCCAACGGGGCAAACAGGTTAAAAAAAATTTTTCTTCTGCCATAAGATTGCGTAAGGTTTTCGCTGAAAATACAACCCTTTGATAGACACCGCTCCCTAGACCCCCCATAGTTACCTCGACTAACCGTTTGCACAAGCGACGGTTCCCATCCGATCGCAGATCCCTGAGCTAAATTATCAAGATTTTTTGCAATTTCGAGACAATTGCTTCTAAATTTGTTATAACTCTAACCAATCAACCGACAAATCGATGGTTTGAGGCTCTAACCCCACTCATTTTCAAGTGTATAAACCATTACAATGATGACAAACCCTTGGATCGGCATCAGTGTGGTGCTCGCCATTCTCGGTACCGCGATCGCCGCTTTAACCGTATTTAAGCGCAAGGCAAATCCGCACCCGGAACTGTTGCGGAAACTGCTGCACGTGCAGATGGGATTGGTGACGATCGCCTTTCCCTGGATGTTTCGCGAATCTTGGCCGGTGTTTCTCCTTGCCGCGATCGCCATTGGTCTCATGTTGGCGCTCAAAACCATCAAATCCTTACAGCAAGTGGGCGAGGTGGTTCATCGCGTGGGGCGGCGATCCCTGGGAGAAATATACTTTCCCCTTTCGGTTGCGGTAGTGTTTTGGTTGGCCCAGGGTCACTGGATTCTGTACTGCATTCCCATCCTCGTCTTAACTTTAGCCGATGCCGTCGCCGCCGCGATCGGCTTGCGCTATGGCACCGTGCGCTATACAACCACCGACGGACAGAAAAGTGCCGAAGGTTCCATTGCCTTTTTTACCCTCGCCTTTCTCACAACTCACGTCCCCTTGCTGCTGCTGACGGACACCCCGCGCGCGCAAACCTTGCTGGTGAGCGCGATTCTGGGACTGCTGGTGATGCTCATGGAGGCGATCGCATGGCAGGGACTGGATAACCTCTTCATCCCCCTCGGCAGCTTTGTCGTGCTGAAAATGTATCTCCCTTTAACCGTTCCCGAACTCACCGCCCGGGCGATCGGTGTGGCGATTCTCGTCGCCTTCGTCCTCATCTGGCGCGATCGCACCACCCTCAACGACAGCGCCTTACTCGGCGTCGCCTTAGCCGGTTACGCCAGTTGCTTTCTCGTCAGCTTCCAGTGGATACTCCCACCCCTGATTCTATTTCTCAGTTACTCCCTCCTGTGTCCCTGGACGAAAGTCTATAACCAACGCCGTCACGATATCTACGCGGTGATGAGCATTTCCTTTACCGGCGCGTTATGGTTGCTGCTGGCCAGAATTTTCCACCAACCCCAACTTTTTTACCCCTATACTATCGCCTTTGCCGCCCATTTGGCGATTATCGATCTGGTTATCCCCAAGGAACATCCCCGGATGCCAAAGCGCAAATTTCTTACGTTTGCCCTCACCGCTATTCTCAAAAGCGGACTGCTGTTGTTCGTTCCCTATGCGATTCTCGAAGGCGCAATCCTGCCCCATCTTCCCCTTGCCTTCGCCGCGATCGCCCTTGCCGCATTTTCTCACTGTTGCGCCGAGTTCCTCCTGCGCCAATGCCCCCACCATCTGCCCCTGTGGGTGATTCGCGCCGCGATCGTTACCCTATGTTCGGCGATCGGGTTAATTCCCCTTTATCCGATTCCGGGGTAAGGAGGAAAACGAGAATTGAGAATTGAGAATTGAGAAAATACTTCTGAGTTTTGGGGCAATGATTCGCTTAACTTACAAATTAACCGCTTGTTTCTTGGATCGGCCTAGAAACGCCACTTTTGAGGCTCTGCTTCTTTGAAAAACTCTCCCCCATGCCCATTAAATGAGCAAACAGGTATGACCTCATCCCCAACTGCGCCAAGGTAACTGTCCGAAAATTGTCAATTTGCCATAAAATTAAAAGAAAACAGCCAGGAAACATGACCAGCGATCGCCTAATTTCAATTCCAATCACTCCCCAGGCGCAACTCATTGCGTCTTGGCAAGAACATGCCGCCCATCTCACCAGCTTATCCCCCGTCAGTGGGCAACAGTTGCAGCAAGAATCCCCCGATGCCCATTGGATGCTGGTGAGGGACGATCGCGAACTGGTTGCCCGATGTTCCCTGTGGTGGAACGCAACCCCACCCCTAGAAGACCATCGCGTGGGGGCGATCGGGCATTATGGCGCTGTGGATGCCCCTGCCGGCGAGCAATTATTGCACCACGCTTGCCAAGAACTGAGCGATCGCGGTTGTACCATCGCCATCGGACCGATGAATGGTAACACCTGGCGAAGCTACCGCTTGATTTGCGATCGCGGTAGCGAACCGATATTTTTCTTAGAACCCAACAACCCCGAGGATTGGCCGCGCCATTTTACCGCCCAGCAGTTTACACCAATAGCACAATATAGTTCTGCTGTCAATACCGATTTAAGCCAAAGTGACCCCCGCCTGGAGCGCGTGCGCGATCGCCTAGAAAAGTTGGGCATTCACATCCGAAACCTGGAAATAGAACACTTTGAAACCGAATTGCAGCGCATTTACACTATCGCCAGTGTCAGTTTTCGCCAGAACTTTCTTTACACCCCAATTTCCGCAGAAGAATTTATCGCCCAATATCAAAAAATACGTCCGTATTTGCGTCCCGAATTCATCCCGATCGCCACCCATCGCGACCAACCAATCGGATTTTTATTTGCCCTGCCCGACTGGCTCGAAGCCGAACGAGACCCAGCAATCCATACCATCATCATCAAAACCGTCGCCGTTTTGCCCGGACGCCAGTATGCAGGGTTGGGGAATTTATTCGTTGCTCAATGTCAAGAAACCGCTAAAGAAATGGGATATACCCGCGCTATCCATGCCTTAATGCACGATGCCAATCCTTCCCGAAATCTTAGCGATCGCTACGCTAAAACCATCCGCCGTTATGCCCTATTTGCCAAACCGCTCAACCCCTAACCCACTGTAAAATTTCATTCATTCCCACTCCCAAAGTGTCTCCACTCCCCTAGGCAAATCTCATTGCAGCGCGATATATTTCAGTAGACGCTCTTTTCCCCGATTCCCCACCGATACGCGAAAATTCCCGTTGAAGAATTTTGAATTAAAAATTTCAAAAATCTGCATAACCAACAACCAGTAACCAAGGACAAATGACCCACGACAAATGACCAATGACCAACGATAGCTAAGTGCAAACTATTTTGCCCACCGCGTTATCCAATTGGTGCCGAGCGCTCATCCTCTCATCCACCCGCTTATCCACCCTCAGAGATATGAACATTGCCGAAATTCTACACAAACAAGTTGAAGAGTGCCCAGATACTCCAGCGATTCTGGATCTCACCCGAGGCAAAACTGGCACCGTGAGTTTTGCCGAACTCGAACTTGCGGCACGTCGCACTCAGACACTGTTGCGACAAAAGGGAGTACAGCCCGGGGATTCCCTGCTTTTGTTTCAGCCCATGTCGGTGGAACTGTACGTGGCGCTGATCGCGATTTTTCGGTTAGGAGCGATCGCCACTTTCCTGGATCCTTCAGCGGGCAAAGCCCATCTGGCTCGCTGCTGCACCCTGCGTCCTCCAAAAGCCTTAATCGCTAGCTTCAAAGCCCATTTTTTGCGCCTCCGCGCGTGGCAATTACAACAAATTCCCCTCAAATTTGCGATCGGATTTCCCTTTCCCGGAGCTACCTCCTGGAATCGTGCGAAAAAACTGGAACCCGACCCCCAGATCGAACCTTGTACCCCAGAAACGCCGGCGCTGATTACCTTTACTTCTGGAAGTACCGGCGAACCAAAAGCCGCTCAACGCACCCACGGATTTTTAATCGCACAGTACCGTGCCCTATCGAATGCGATCGCCCTTACTCCGGGGGAAACAGATTTGACCACCTTGCCGATTTTCTTATTAGCCAATCTCGCCTCTGGCGTCACCAGCGTGATTCCCAACGCTGACTTAAAATATCCTGGAGCGATCGCCCCCAAACCGATTTTATCCCAAATCAAAACACATCAACCCACCCGCACCGCCGCCTCCCCCGCCTTATTGGCGCGCCTCGCCCAAGAGTGCATCAAACGCAAGCAAACCCTGACCAATTTTCAAAAAATCTACAGTGGCGGCGCACCAGTATTTCCCCCCCTACTCGATCGACTGCATCAAATCGCGCCCCAAGCGGAAATCATCGGCGTTTACGGCTCTACCGAAGCCGAACCCATCGCCCATATTTCCCGCTCGGAAATCCACTCGAAAGATTTGCAAACCATGCAACAAGGTGGCGGATTGCTCGTGGGAAAACCCGTGGAAGAAATCCAACTAAAAATTATCAAAAATCGATGGGGAGAAGCGATCGGTCCGTACAATCGAGAAGAATTTTCCCAGCTCTGTAACGGGGTGGGAGAACCGGGGGAAATTGTGGTCAGTGGCGAGCATGTTTTGCCGGGATATTTATATGGCGTCGGCGATGAAGAAACCAAATTTAAAGTAGAAGAACAACCCTGGCACCGCACGGGGGATGCAGGATATCTGGATGAGGAGGGACGGTTGTGGTTGCTCGGGCGCTGCAAAGCCTGCATTACAGATAAATATGGAACCCTCTATCCGTTTGCGGTGGAATGCGCCGCCAATTTCAATTCCGACGTGCAATGTATTGCTTTTCTCTATTATAACTATCAGCGAACCTTGGTCATCGAAATGGCTCCGAAGAAAAGGCGGAAATCCGGGGTTTCGGTCGATCGCAGTTTGGCTTCCCTACTCGATTCCCTAAAATGGGCCAATATCGAAACCATTCGCGTGGTGGAAAAAATTCCGCTGGATAAACGGCATAATGCTAAAATCGATTATCCCGCATTAGAAAAAGTATTAGCTGAAGCAGAATAAGTGAGCTGTCCCAACCGCATCGCCGGAGGGTGCGTCACCCCCGCATTACATTTGGCTGAGATTCCACGGCTGGAAGTGCAGGGGTGACGCACCCTACTGTTATTGCGATCGAACCACGGGCTAGAGTCTCATATAAAAAATTGCCACGGTGGAATTTCTCACAAAAACCAGGCGTTGTTCCGCTAGATCCGGAAAATCACTGCCGCTTGTCTCGAATTTGCCCGCCTTTTTTCTCACTTAAGACCACCGTTCTATGCGCCCTTGGGATTGCCTCGCGAGGTTCATCCCTGACCACCCAGAGGCGCGATCGCCCGCGATGGATCCCGAATTGTCCTCACCCCCTCCCTTGCCACTAAAATAAAATAAAGAACCCTTGACAACATTTGACCCATGACGCCAAGCCCAGACATGGATACTGTTACCCAGCAAGATCCACCGAAACTGTACGACCCCGCCGACTATCAAGACCCGGAAGCGAATGACGAACTCGACGAGTTTCCCGATGAAGTGGAAATGTCGCTGTTTGACCACCTCGAAGAACTGCGGATGCGGATTTTTTATTCCATCATTGCCGTATTCTTCGCGATCGTCGGGTGTTTCTTGTTTGTCAAACCGATCGTGCAACTGCTCGAAATTCCCGCCCAAGGAGCCAACTTTTTGCAACTGGCACCGGGGGAATATTTTTTTGTCACCGTGAAAGTGGCGGGTTACAGCGGTTTGCTGGTGGCGAGTCCGTTTGTCCTTTATCAGATTATCCAATTCGTCCTTCCCGGACTGTCGCGCCGAGAACGCCGGGTTATCGGGCCGATCGTCTTGGGATCGACCCTGCTATTCGGCGTCGGTCTTTTCTTTGCCTATATTGCCCTGATCCCGGCTGCCCTGAACTTCTTTATTAACTACGGTTCCGGGGTGGTAGACCAGATGTGGTCTATCGATCGCTATTTTGAGTTCGTACTGCTGTTGTTATTCAGCACGGGATTAGCATTCCAGATCCCGGTCATTCAAGCCCTGTTGGGTTTGCTGGGGATCGTGTCTTCCGGGCAAATGCTGGCCGGTTGGCGGGTGGTGGTACTCGGCGCGGCTATTTTGGGGGGCGTTTTGACCCCGAGTACCGATCCCCTTACCCAAAGTCTTTTGGCCAGTGCGGTGCTGAGTTTGTATTTTGGCGGAATCGGTTTCGTAAAACTGATGGGGCGCTGATTGCTCCTGACCCCACTCGAACTCTGCCGCGATCGCGTTTTCCTGGGGATCGGATACCCCAGGGCGATCGCATTTTTTGCGTTTGAATTGCCCGCTTAAGCCTTGGCCTTCCCCCAGAGTTTCCCCCTTGAAAGCATTCCTTTCAGTTTTATGTCAAACTTCGCGGTGTTTGTAGTCAGGACTACTGAGCTAAAGCACGGAGATTTTCTATATTAATACCGTTGTCGTGCCAAAGCCGGGATCGATCTGCAAGCACACCCCGGCGAGGGGCAAGTCCCTCCGTTTCGCTCGCGGTTCGATCCAGACGCCGAAAGGCATTGGGTTCACCTGCATCTGTATTTCCACCAAAATTATTTGTTAGACGGGTTCAAGCTTTCATCCCTTATGGAGACTATTGTGACCGAGTTACCAGAGAAGCAGTGGGACATCCCACACAGAGTCGCTTTCCAGTGTAGCCATGTTCTGAACCGAGCGGCTGTGGGTATTTTTCAAGCCATTCCCCATCGGGGTTATGTTAGAGTCAATCAAACCCTGGCGCGAATTTTGGGTTACAATTCCCCAGAACAATTGCAAGCCAGCGTCACTAACAAAGGCGAGCAATTGTATGTGGATCCGAGGCGCTATGCCGAGTTGATGAATTTGTTGCAAGAGCGTCACTGGATTAAACATTTTGAGTCGCGGGTTTATCGCCAAGATGGGGAAATCATTTGGATTCGCGAACACCTGCGCCTCATTTGCGATCGCGACGGTCGTCCCTTGGGCTATCAAGGCATTGTGGAACCGCTGAGCGCACCCCAACAGACTCGAGAACCGGATGGCGTTGGGGAAACAACCCAACTGCTGTCGATGGTTTCCCACGAATTGCGCGCCTCTTTAACGGTGATTTCCGCCACCAACGATTTGCTCAAGCTTCACAGTCAAAAAATGACCCCCGAGCAACGTCTGAAATATTTTGAAAAAATCGGGGAAACTGTGAAAACAACCACAGAATTGATTGATGGGTTTCTTTGCCTCGGTCGAGCGGAATCTGGCCGGGAAAACCGCAAATTGGTTCCGGTTTGTTTTGCCAGTTTATGTCAAGATGTGTGGCAAGATGTAGCGGGAATTTCCGGTAAAACCCACCATTTTGTGCGGACGACTACTACAGAAAACGCTCAATTAACCAGCGACCCGACTCTGCTGCGGCAAATTCTGGTCAATTTGTTGGGCAATGCGGTTAAATATTCCCCCTCGGGGAGTACGATTTCTTGTGATTGGAATACGGTGAAGGGACAGTTTGTCTTCCGGATTAAGGACCGAGGTATTGGCATTCCAGAAGCGGATTTAGAGAATTTGTTTAACCTGTTTCATCGGGCTACAAATGTGTCGAATGCCTCGGGCACTGGAGTGGGTTTGGCGATCGTGAAGCGGGCGGTGGATTTGCTTGGCGGTCAAATCTGGGTCGCCAGTGAAGTGGGCGTGGGCACTGTCTTTACGATCGCCATGCCTCAATGTGCCGCCACGGAAACCATCGAGGATTTGTCTAAAACCGCTTGAGCGATCGCTGTCCCTCCGCTTGCCAGGGGTCTTACTGGTTTACAATTTGCAATAAGCAACTCATTTGAGATTTGAAGATGCCACTGGTGGCAACTGGAAATTAACAACCTGTGATTTTAAAAATTTTCCAACATCCATTCCGAGGCGCGTTCGCCTAAATCCAGGGGAATGCTAACGGCTTTTCCCAGGCGGGGGCGTTCCCGGGTTTGTTGGATGTAGGTTTGCACGCGATCGGTGCCTCCCCAAGCGTGGAGATAAAGGGCCACATCCTCCAAATGGGCCAGATATTCTGCCTCAGAGAGGGGGAAAGAGGCTTGTTCGAGGTATTTCCACATAATTTGCACGAAAATCTTGCCTTGAGTGCGCCGCATTTGGATGTCGTAAGAGCGGCCCCACTTATCGAGCAATAGCTGACGTAACTGCTGTCCGGTCATAGAGCAATCTGTCGAATCTGAGAACGATAGTTTACATTTTGTTACAATTCGGGGGGTTCTCCACGGTAAAAATGCGATCGTGCGCGACAAAGAATGTAATAATTTGTTGAGAAAGGCTCGATTAAGAGTCATTCTCTAATGATGGTCGCTGCCGAGGGAGGTAGTGGCTGAAGCGATATAGACGCATTCATTAAACTCCCGTTGACCAATTTTAGCTCTTTCCTGAGAGTCTAGGACATAGAAGTTAACACAGAGGTCGCAAATTCACTCATGGCTCAAGCTTCCGGAACTCCTGACGTACCCGGCATGGGGCGTCGCCAATTTATGAACTTCTTGACGTTCGGTGCTGTAACCGGCACGGCACTGGGCGCACTTTATCCAGTGGTTAAATACTTCATTCCCCCATCTGCAGGGGGTGCCGGTGGTGGTATTACCGCCAAAGATGCCTTGGGCAATGATATTAGCGTCAGCGAGTTTTTAAGCAACCACAAACCTGGCGATCGCACCCTAGCCCAGGGACTAAAAGGCGACCCCACCTACCTGGTGGTTCAGCAAGACGAAACCCTAGCGGAGTACGGACTCAACGCCGTCTGTACCCACCTAGGGTGCGTCGTGCCCTGGAACGCCAGCGAGAACAAATTCATTTGTCCCTGTCACGGTTCCCAGTACAACAGCGAAGGCAAAGTGGTGCGCGGACCTGCGCCATTATCCCTGGCACTGGTGAATGCCAACGTGGAAGACGATAAAGTCCTGTTCACCCCCTGGAAGGAAACCGACTTCCGCACCGGCGAAAAGCCGTGGTGGACTTAAGGCATCGCAATCTGTGCCCCTCGGACATTCGATTCCATTTCACCTGTTGTTATTTGACCGTTTAGCTGACATCTTCCCATTTCAGATGAAACTAACTTCCTTGTCGCGCATTTGGCGGCACAGCAGACAAGCGATCGCCAAAGGCATCCTGTTAGCTGTGGCAACCCTCGCCCTGTTCCTGATTTCCGACATTGCTGCACCCCAGTCAGCGGCTGCGTATCCCTTCTGGGCACAGGAAACCGCCCCGGAAACCCCCCGTGAAGCCACGGGACGCATCGTCTGCGCCAACTGCCACTTAGCGGAAAAACCCACCGAAGTGGAAGTCCCGCAAGCGGTGTTACCCGACACGGTGTTTGAAGCCGTGGTGAAAATGCCTTACGACACCAACGTGCAGCAAGTGACCGGTAGTGGCGAAAAAGGGCCATTGAATGTGGGTGCCGTTTTAATGCTGCCCGAAGGCTTCCAAATCGCACCGCCGGATCGCATTCCTGAAGAAATGCAGGAAAAAGTCGGCGGATTGTACTTCCAGCCCTACAGCGAAGACCAGAAAAACGTGGTAATCGTCGGGCCGTTACCGGGCGAACAGTACCAAGAAATCGTTTTCCCCGTGCTCTCGCCCAACCCCGACACCGACAAAAACATCAAATACGGTAAATATGCCGTTCACGTCGGCGGAAACCGAGGACGCGGACAGGTTTACCCTGCCGGCAACAAGACCAATAATGCCGTCTATAACGCCTCTGAAGCGGGAACCATTACTCAAATTACCAAACCCGAAAGTGGGGGTTATGAAGTCACCATCGAAATGGCTGATGGTGAAACCGTAGTGGATACCATTCCCGCCGGACCGGAATTGATCGTGTCGGAAGGTGAAGAAGTGAGTGCCGGTCAAGCCCTAACCGATAATCCCAACGTCGGCGGTTTCGGTCAAGTGGATACCGAAATCGTCCTGCAAAGTTCGGCGCGGATTAAAGGATTGCTCGCCTTCTTCGCGATCGTTACCCTGTCTCAAATTATGCTCGTCTTGAAGAAGAAACAGGTCGAGAAAGTTCAAGCCGCCGAAATGAACTTCTAAGTTCTCAATCGATTGGCTACATATCTTTGGGGGCACTGCCCCCCTTTTTTTTAAGCATTCCTGTAGGGTGGGCAATTCCTTGCCCACCCTACTGCTACAGGAATGCTGAAAAGACGGGCAGGGGAAATGCGGTAAGCTCAAAACGTTGACTATGGTAGTGACAAAAATCGTGGGCATTGAAGAGAAACGAATTGAAGTCGGGGGGCTGGAGTGGTACTATCTGGAAGCCAAGCCGGAGTCAGAAACTGACAAAGCGCCGGTGGTGCTGTTGCATGGGATACCGGCGGTGAGTTTTTGCTGGACCGAGGTGATGCCAGACCTGGCTCAACAAGGATTTCGGGCGATCGCCCCAGATTGGATTGGCTGTGGGTTGTCCGCGAAACCGAATAAAAGCGACTTTGCCTATACGCCGGATGCATTTGTGGAAGCCCTCGATGGGTTTTTGACCAGCTTGAATCTCGATCGCTTTCATCTGGTGGTGCAAGGCTTTTTGGGATCCGTGGGATTGCAATTCGCCCTGCGTCATCCGGAGAAAGTGGTGCGTCTGGCGATTCTCAACGCCCCCGTGACCCCGAAGGCGAAGTTACCCTGGAAAATTCAGCAACTCGGTTTGCCCTTAGTGGGAGACATGATGACCCAAGACCCCCTATTAGTCGATCGCACCCTGGAAACCGGTAGCGGGTACACCATCTCCGAGCAAGATTTAGATATGTACCGCCGCCCGTTTTTGAAAAGTTCCGCCGCAGGGCGATCGCTGTTGACCATCGTTCGCAACCTGCAACTGAAATCGGCAATGGGGGAAATTGCCAGCGGATTTCCGGAGTGGAGCCAACCCACCCTGGTGTTGTGGGGGACTCGCGACCCTTGGCTGCCCATCGACGACGCCAAGGCTTTCGCGCAAATTCTAGAGGATGGGGAATTTATCGCCATCGAAGAGGCGGGTCACTATCCACAAGAACATTGGTCCGAACCAGTCATCGAGGCGCTTGTCCCGTTTCTGCGGCGCATGGCGGTGTAAATCAGGGTTGGGGTTGCGCTGAAAGCCGAATTAATGAACAATGAACCCAATCTTGATATATTTTTGTTGAATGAATCAGTTAGTGAAAGGAAAAAACCACGTTATGGGACGTTTTCGGTCAATTCTTGCTTCTATTCTGGCATTGGTGATGGTGTTTGTGGTGAGCTGCGCTCCCCAACAAGCGGCCAAACCCCCGGTTTATTCGCCCAGTCAGCTCGAGATTATTGCAGAATATAAAGGAGACCTGCTCAGTCTGCGCGATCGCATGAGCGAACTGGAACAGTTAATCGTGGATCGCAAATGGGTTGATGTGGAAACCTTTATCCACGGTCCGCTTGGCGATTTGCGCCGGGATATGAGCTATGTCACCCGCAATCTCGACGATCGAGAACAAAAAACCGCCCGTCGCAAATCCCAAGCGCTGTTTAGCGATTTAGAGGCGATCGATGCGGCGGCGGCTGAAGCTGACTACAGCGAAGCTGTGGAAAAATATGGGGAAGCGATCGTCGATTTTGATGCGTTCTTGGATTTAATTCCGAGTGCTTAATCCTCGAATCTAAATATTTTCCCGGGAATAACCCCTGTGGGGGCGGGCTTAGCGCGCGATCGCCCGCTTCGCGCCCGCCCTGAATTTTTCTCGGAAAACCCCAGGCGATTGCTTGGGGTTGGGGAGAAGCGGCGGTTATGAGTTTGGCTTCCCCCCTGGTTTATCCGATGACTTTTATTGGGGGACAAAACAATGACTCGCGTTGTAATTGTTGGATGCGGTGTGGTTGGTGCCGCGATCGCTTACGAATTGAGTTTGATTCCCAACCTGAATATTACGGTGGTCGATCGCCAAGAACCGGCGCAAGAATGTACCGCCGCCGCATTGGGGGTGATGATGGGCATCATCAGTCACAAAGTGAAAGGGAGGGGCTGGCGGTTACGCGAAACCAGTCTGCGGCGCTACGAAACTTTGATTCCGGAGTTAGAAGCGATCGCTGAGGGTCATATTCCCTACAACCGACATGGCATTCTCAAGCTCTGCTTTCCCGGTGAAGATATGGCTAAATGGGAACAATTGGCTGCCACTCGTCGCGATCGCGGCTGGCAATTGGAGATTTTACCGCCTTATGAGGCGCGAATGGCCTATCCCCAGCTTGCGGATTTAGACATGGTGGCGGCGGTGTATTCGCCCCAAGACCGCCAAGTGGATCCGGTGGCCTTGACCCGCGCTTTGGTCGCCGCCGCCGAACGCAATGGGGTTTCGTTTCAGTTTGGCGTCGCGGTGGAGGATGCGAATTATACTGAAAAAAGTGAGACACAAAGTATCTGCGATCGCGTAGAAACCAGCAACGGCAGTTTAGAACTCGATTGGCTCGTGGTGGCCGCCGGACTGGGTTCTACTCCCCTCACCGCACATCTCGAACGCCCGGTAGACATTCGCCCGGTTATCGGACAAGCCTTGCAGCTTCAGATGGATAATCCCATCGGCGATGCCACAGAGCAACCGGTGATTACGGGAAATGACGTACATATTGTACCCTGCATTGGCGGTTCGGAGGCGATTACGGACTATTGGGTGGGGGCAACGGTGGAATTCCCGGAACCGGGTAGGGATATCGCAGGGGATCCGGCATTGTTAGAAGAACTCCGCACCCAAGCATTGCAATTTTGTCGCGCATTAGCGCAGGCCAAAACGGTCCGCACCTGGTCGGGATTGCGTCCGCGTCCGGAAGGGCAACCCGCCCCGATTATCGGCCCGTTAGCTGGATTTGAAAATGTTTTGTTGGCCACTGGGCATTATCGCAATGGGGTGTTGTTGGCACCGGCAACCGCTTTAGAGATTCGCGATCGCATCGCCGCCAGTGAATAAAACGCCCCTGCATCGCCTAAAGGATCTCGGGACAACGAACGATTCCGCGTCCCTCAACACTCCAGGGTCTATCGGTAATTTCCCGGAGGTTTTTAAATGTGATTTCCGCAAAATCACGGTTGACAATTTTCTCCTATTTGTTAACTTTTTATCCCACCAGTAAGTGGGCTTGGTGTTGGCGAACGTTTTTAAATTGATGGGCCTTTTTATAAATGGCAATTTGCGGACCCGATCGCGCCAAACGGATGATGGTTCCATCGATGACGGGGGCTTGCACGATCGGGCGATCGTTCACGTAAGTCCCATTTTGGCCTAAATTCAGGATTTTCCAATTGCACCCGATGCGGTGCAGTTCCAGGTGGTGGCGGGACACCACCGCGCTGTAGAGAATCACGTGGTTATCGAGGGCACGCCCGATACGAATCACGTCTTCGTTCTCAAAGGTCCAACTTTGAGAAGGGGTTTGTTGATTAGGATGCACCAAGTTCAGAGTAATCACCTTCTACTCCGGAGTATTAATAATTAGATATCTCAATATCATAGGACGAAAAGGGTGGGAAAAAAGTTTCGGGAGAGACTAAATCTTTCATAGATTCCGAAAAAAATTTTATCTCCCCGATTGAAGCCGCTTTTATGATAGAATTACTTTCTGCTTTGATGCGAAGAACTGGTTTGGTAATTTTCGATACTTTCGCCAAAAATGTTAATTGTTAATTGTTAATTGTTAATCTCCGTCAATGAGATTTTCCCAAGGAACCAGGAGGGGTGACGCCCCCTCAAGCGGCGTTGCGGGGGGGCGCTCTATGGAAACAGAGTTTTGCAAGGGTGAGTGGGTATGAGTCAAAAATTCTAAATTTTAAATTTTCAATTCTAAATTTTCAATTTCGTAACAGCCGGATAACAGGTTCACCCCTTCCCCGAGACGATCGCCCTTGAACAGTGGTGTCATACAACATGTGTGACGATCGCAGAGGATGAGCGATCGCACCTTTTTTTTGCAAAAAGGAATTTAGGGGGAGAGCAAGGGAGAGAGGGGAACATAAAGGGAGCGTCGGTCATCGAGCGATCGTCTGGTAAGATAGGGACGAGAAAGAAGGGCGATCGCCAAGATTGATGCCTCTAGAGAGATGACAGCAAAAGCGCTTTTCTTGCGATCGGCGTTTTCCCACTGGAGACAGAACTGCGTATTTACAAGCAGCCGCCTCGCGATCGGCCCGACGAGCAGGGGATAATGATTGAGAAACGTTATTTCCCACCTGTAGTCAGTAAAAACACTCAATCGCGCAAAAAACAATGGTATTGATGAATTTGTTTTCCGACAGCTTCATTCCCCACGGGCATTGCTACCTGTGGAAACCGCCCTTAGTCGGGTTGCATATCTTCTCCGACGCCTTAACCGCCCTCGCGTACTATTCCATTCCGGCGATGCTGGTGTACTTCGTCAACAAAAAAGAGCATTTGCCCTTTCCCTGGATTTTCTGGATGTTTAGTGCCTTCATCCTTTCGTGTGGCACCACGCATTTGATGGAAGTCTGGACCTTGTGGCACCCCACCTACTGGGTTTCCGGGGCGATCAAAGCCATAACGGCACTCATCTCGTTAATCACCGCCGTGCTATTAGTGTGGATTATTCCCAAAGCGCTGAGTCTTCCCTCTCCGGAGGAACTGCAACAAGCCAATCAGCAACTAGCGCAAGAAATGAAGGAACGGGAGATTGCCCAAGAGGCACTGGCAAAAAGCGAAAAGCGCTTTCGTGCGATTTTCAACCAAGCCTTTCAATTTATCGGGTTACTCGCCACCGACGGAACGGTACTGGAAGTCAACCAAACTGCCCTAGAATTTAGTGGTTTAAAGCATGAAGAAGCGATCGCCAAGCCCTTTTGGCAAACGCCGTGGTGGAGTGCGCCGAGGGTGGAGGAAAAGCCGATAGGGTTTGCCAAATATGCGCGAGGGGCAATCGAAAAAGCACTGCAAGGGCAGGTGGTGAGAACGGAATTCCAAGTGCCCAGCGTCAACGGCAAATTAGTGACCATTGATGCGTCTTTCAAACCCGTCATCGACGAATTCGGTGAAGTCAGCCTGATTATTGCCGAAGGGCGGGATATTACGCAGCACAAGCGCATCGAAGAGGAGTTGCGCCAGTACAAAAAACACCTAGAACTGATGGTAGAAGAGAGGACCTTTGCCCTAACCCAGGCAAACGAGCAACTGCAGCGGGAAATGAGAGATCGCTTTCAAGTGGAAGTCGCCCTAGGCAAAAGTGAAGCGAGATTTCAAACCTTAGCCGATAACGTTCCGGGAATGATTTATCAATTCCGACTGCAACCCAACGGGAACATGTCCTTTCCCTTTGTCAGTTCTGGTTGTCGAGACATTTACGAACTAACACCGCAACAGATTCAGAACAACCCCCTGGAAATTGAGAACCGAATTTATCCAAGTCATCGCCAGAGTTGGAGACACTCGGTGATGCGATCGGCACAAACGCTAATTCGATGGCAGTGGGAAGGGCGGATCGTCACGCCTTCGGGAAAGTGCAAGTGGATTTCCGCCTCATCCCGTCCCGAAAAGCAATTTAACGGCGACATTCTCTGGGATGGCGTGGTGATGGATGTGACGGAACGCAAACAAGCGGAAGCCGCACTGCGCGAGAGTCAGGAGCGATTGCAGCTTGCCTTAGACGGAACCGAACAAGGATTGTGGGATTGGAACGTCACCAGCGGATCGGTGTATTACAGCCCGCAGTGGAGTCGAATGCTCGAATACGATGTAGATGAAATCGAAGCGACGATGAACGCGCGCGATCGGTTAATTCACCCCTTAGATTTACCCCAAGTGCAGCAGGCGTTACAGGCGCATTTAGAAGGGGAAACCTCGGTGTATGAAATGGAATATCGGATGCAGACGAAATCCGGGGATTGGAAATGGATGTTAGATCGCGGTAAAGTGTGCGAGAGAGATGCCCGGGGCAGAGGGATGCGCGTTATCGGGATTCAGCGGGATATCAGCGATCGCAAAGCCTATGAAGCCGCCTTAGTGGAAGCGCGAGAAGCCGCATTGCAATCCCTCTCGATCCGCTCACAGTTTCTCGCCAACATGAGCCACGAAATCCGCACCCCGATGAATGGGGTATTGGGCATGGCACGATTGTTACTGCAAAGCGACTTAACCCCGAAACAGGGAGACTTTGCCCGCACAATCCACAGCAGCGCCCAACATTTGCTTAGCGTGATTAACGATATCCTCGACTTCTCGAAACTGGAAGCCGGTGAGATGGAGTTGGAGACCTTGGACTTCAACTTAGATACCTTTATGGAAGAAGTCGTGGAAATTCTCACCGCCCAAGCGGAAATGAAAGGGCTGGAGTTGGTGGTGCTGGTGTATTCGCAGGTGCCGCGACTGTTGCGCGGGGATCCGCGTCGGTTGCGTCAGATTTTGCTCAACTTGGTGGGGAATGCGATTAAGTTTACCGACAGCGGCGATGTGGTGGTACAAGTCGCCTGGGCCGGTGCCACGGATAGCACTTTGCGCCTGCGCTTTAGCGTCACGGATACCGGGGTGGGAATTTCCCCGGAAGGACAGGAAAAGCTGTTTCGCTCGTTTTCTCAGGTAGATGCTTCTACCACGCGCCAGTATGGCGGCACCGGTCTGGGACTGGCGATTTGCAAGCAGTTGGTGGAATTGATGGACGGCGAAATCGGCGTAGAAAGTGAGGTCGGCGTTGGCTCGACGTTTTGGTTTACCGTAGAAGTGCAGAAACAATGCGATGCAATGTCGCCCCCCATGCCTCTGGATTTGGCAGGGCGCAGATTGTTAGTGGCTGCCGAACCGCGCAAGACCCGGCAAGTGGTACAATATTTAGCACATTCCTGGGGAATGCACTCCGATGCGGTGGCTTCCGGGGAAAGGGCGCTGCAGGCAATGCGACAGGCGATCGCGCGTCAGCAACCCTATGATGTGCTACTGCTGGACGTGCAGTTAGCTTCCGGCGAGGGAGAAGACTCCCCCATCGAGATGGTACGTCGCCATCCGCAGTTGGGGCAAACGCGGTTGTTGCTGCTCACTTCCTTGCAACAGCGCGATCGCGTGGAGGAGTTGCTGGGGAAAGGCTGTTGCGATTATCTGCTCAAACCGGTGAAAACCTCTCAGTTATTTGAAAAACTGGTGGCGGCGGTACTTGCCGATCCGGCGGTGGCGGATTGTAGCACAACCCAGTTGACGCGAGAAGTGGCGGCGGTGAGAAGTCAAGTGGCATTTGCCAAGCGCAACCCAGAGGCGATCGCCCAAGAATCAGAAACATCCCGCCCCCCAATCGACGACGCCCCCGCCTCACCCCGGGTTTCTTCCTCACAAAAACTCGAACTGCGAATTTTGGTGGCGGAAGATCATCCGGTGAATCAGCAAGTGATTCTCAGTCAACTGGAAGCTTTGGGGTATCAGGCAGAATGTGTGGCCAACGGTGAGGAATTGCTCGATCGCTGGTCGCAAGAGGAGTGGGATTTGGTGCTGATGGATTGTCAGATGCCCGTGAAAGACGGCTATCAGGCGACGCGAGAACTGCGCCAACGGGAGGCAAATAGCGAGCGTCATACGGCGATCGTCGCTCTCACCGCTCACGCGATGCCCGCCGAACGAGAGAAATGCCTCGCGGTGGGAATGGATGACTATCTCAGCAAACCGGTGGAACTCGATGACCTATCCGACGTGCTAGAACGCTGGATCGCACCGGAATCGCAGCATAGCCGCCGCCCTGCAGAACGCGAGACAGAAACCGCACCTCCCGCCTCGCCCCCGACCTCGCACAATGGCCAAGTAGCACAAAACCCCTCGGACGATACACCGCTGAATCTGCAACGGTTGCACAACCTCTCCCGGGGCAAAATTGCCTTGCAAAAACGACTGTTACAAGCGTTTCTGGATGCGGCGGATTCGGATATTGATGCCTTGGGACAAGCGATCGCATCGGTGGATTTGGAGGCCATTGAAAAACTCGCCCATCGCTTGAAAGGATCGGCGGGCAATGTGGGGGCTGAAACGTTATCGGCGATCGCCTCCCAACTGGAACAATGGGCGAGTCACACCCACCCTCAGTCCACCGATTCTCCGGACAAAGCTCAGGGGTATTTTCAGGAGTTACAACACCAATTGGAACGGCTACAAGTGTTCGTTCAAACCCAACTGCAATCCTAAGCAGGGGACATGCAATAAGGCGAGGGGGTCGCCTTGAGATCCGGGGATCCCTTAAACAATTTCTTCCACGATAAAATTACTGTAGAAAAATGCTTTATCTTTTCGGTGCAATTCCCGGGCGAAGTTATCCAGCGATCGCAGGCGATCGCTGAGAAATTCCGGACGCTGACGCGGGACTAGCATATTCCAATACACCAACCGCGCCCCAGACCGCCCGGATTTTATCAACCGGGATAATAACTGATGATAATTATCCGGGGACATATATTCAAAAATATCGCTCAGATTGTAAGCATCAATGGCCGATTCTCCCATGCGGTCTAAAAAGGTTTCTACCGAACAACAATGCCATTCTAAGCGATGCAGGTTGTCGCGAATTGCGGCAAAATTTTCCGGGCGCAGGGCGTAAGGTAAGGCGGTGGTATGATAGCCTTTTAGTATCCATTGTAAATAGGGATTTTCTGCCGGATTCAGTTCCGTGAGGGCGTAGGCGGTTTGGTTTAAAATGCGATCGGCCACTGTGCCTTCTACATATTGGAAAAAGCTCGGATCCCTTCCCAGACGCCCCATGACGAAACGCGAAAAAAACACGCGAAATAACAGTTGCCAGCGCCAAGTATTCCATTTTTCTCGATAGAAAACTTGCCGGGTTTCTAAGCAACCCCCCGCCAAAAGTTCGTCAATGCGATCGCTTCGGTGAACCCAAGGCAACAGGCGATCGCGAAATAGGGCAAAATAGCGCTCGAATTTTCCTGCCGTACCAATTCCGCTGGCAATTTCCTGGGGATGACTGTCCCAAAATTGCTGCACTTTTGGGGATAAATGCGGACGACAGCGGCGATAAAATTGCGCGCGACAGGCGGAGATTTCTTGTGCCTCCTTGCTGCCTTTTTTGCCAGGATTTTGACTTCCGATAAAGGTTAACAATTCTGGATGGGTGAGTTCGCGATAGGCGGCGACGCGCAATTCCAAACAAGCGAGTTGAGAAACACTTAAATCGAGGGCGATAACTTTTGCGGGAGACTGACTCAGCATCGCCAAGGCGTTATCCCCCGCCGAGGCGATCGCCAAACAAGTTTCTCCCGGTTGGATATCCAATGCGGGCAATAAAATATCCGCGTCTTCCCAACATTGGGCATAACGAATGGTAGAAAAATCCGCGCGATCGGCAACTTCAGCATTCATAAGCACATCTGTATTAATAGGTTAGTCCTCGCAACCAATGTAATTTAGGAGATACTTGCCATGTGGCAAACGCTTTTCTCTCGATTCTACACCCCGAAAACCAATCATGGGGAAAAACCCTCGCCCAAGCGCCAGCGCGGTGTAGCAGTTTCCCTGGGATTAATGTTAACCTTAGTCGGATACGCTTTGCCAATCTCTGCGGGCGAATCCAAACAGGTGGAAAATTTTCGCACCTTTGGCGAATGGTGTACCAACCGCCTGCGTCTCGCCCCAGAAACCCAACGAACCATCGACGCTTTATTAGAAGAAGCGGGAACCACCGATTGCGATCGCGCCCAAGACGCCCTTTCCCGGCGCAGCATTCTCCCCTTCAGCAACCGCCAAATTTCCGACCTCAGACCCCTCGCTTCCCTCACCAATTTACAACTCATTTACCTGAGTCGCAATCAAGTTTCCGATATCAGTCCCCTCGCCGGTTTGACTAACCTGCAATATCTCTATCTCAGCAGCAATCAAATTCGCGATATCCAACCCTTACTCTCTCTGGAAAACCTCACCACCCTAGACCTCTACGATAACCAAATCTCCGACATCACTCCCCTGCAATTTTTAACCAATCTCGACACTCTTTTTCTGGGACGCAATCAAATTGCCAACCTTACTCCCTTGTCTTCCCTCAACAATGTAACGCGCCTCTCCCTGGATTTCAATCAAATCTCGGATTTGAGTCCGCTTTCCTCCTTAACTAACCTAAAAGAACTCTTCCTCAGCAGCAATCAAATTGCCGACCTCAGACCCCTGTCTTCTCTCACGAATCTCGATAAGTTGTTTCTGACTGGCAATGAGATTTCAGATGTTAGCCCCCTGTCTTCTTTGAATCAGCTCGATACCCTATTTCTCAGCGTAAATCAGATTTCCGATATCAGCGCGATCGCCTTCTTGAACCGCTTAACCGAACTGAATCTTAGCAACAATGAAATTCGCGATATTACTCCCCTCGCTTCTTTAACCAATCTCGCCAAACTCGACCTGAGAAAAAACCCGATCGCCGAAACTACCTGTCCCATTACACCAGATTCGGTGTGCTTATTTTAGAATAATTTTCGCACCCGACAAGAGTCGATATAAATGCGAACAAAGCCCGCCTGCGCGGGCTATTTGTTTGGATAACAGGGTAATTCTGAAAACGAGTTTTTGGGAATTATAATTCAGGCGGAATTTTCCGCACGATTCCGCTGCTTCCATCCATTTCTACCCAATCGCCATCCGTTAACCATTGGGTGACGCCGGCAAGGGAAACAATCGCCGGAATGCCCATTTCTCGGGCAACAATTGCCGAATGAGATAACAAACTGCCGCGTTCCACCAGCAACCCCGAAGCTGCGGGGAATAACATAATCCACCCCGGATCTGTACGTTCTGCAACTAAAATCGAACCGGATTCTAGCACTGCATTTTTTGGATTGGAAACCACTTGCACTTTGCCTCGGACAATACCGGGACAACATCCCAATCCTTGGTGCGAATCGCCGGTTTTTTGCGGCAAAGTTTCGCCATTTAGGGTTAGGTTGGGTAATGGCGCAGAAAAGGGATTTCCCAGATAAACGATGCCGCGCGTTTCAAAGCGATCGCCCGGTGGGGGTGAGTCCTGGTAAGTGGCAAATTCCTGCTGACGCAAGGCAACTAATCCTTTTAAATTGGTGGTGGTAGAGGTTCCCTCGATATATCCGAGAATTTCGTTGACTTCCAGGTAGAAAATATCCCGGGTTTCGGCGAGCAATTCTTCTGCATAAAAGCGCTTGCCGATTTCCAGAAAAATGCGGCGAACTCGTCCGAATAAGCGGGTGCGTTCAAAGCGAAGATTTTCGCGATCGCGCACCCGATTGCGGGCATTTTTCAGCACCCAAGCAAACAGGATTTGCCGCAATTTATGGGAGTGTAATGCTTCTTTTACTTTTGCTTCTGCGGCGCAGCGCGGGGAAAGCGGGGCATCCGTTGGGGGCGGTTGATGTTTTGCAGCGGACCGCGACAAATGACCGACTGCCCGCAATAAAGGCAAGGGGTCATCGTGGAGGGTAGAACTTTCTAATTTCAGTTCGTCCATGCAGCGATCGCCGAATTTAGCCAAGTATTCTTCATATTTTTCTCGAAACTGCGGCCACTGTTTTATTCCTCGGAGAATTTCGCCTAAAGACCCCTCACACAACAGCGCCGGCAGGGGAGAATTTTCCCGGGCAATTTCTGCCATTTCTTTAACCCGTTTGGCGGGTTCGGCGCTAATCATGCCCCCTTCGCCACTAATTAAATCATTTTGCAGAGTTCCTTCCCCATCGCCGCACCAGTTTTCGGTCAGTTTTCGCAAGACGCCATAGAAAATCATGGCGAAAAAATCATTAACCAAGGGGGCGTCCCAGCGGGTGAGCAATTGGTGTTCTAAATCGCGATAATAGGCGGCTAATTCATCAGCGCGCAGGGATTTAGGCGGGGCAGGTAAGGGGGTATTCAAGGCGCGATCGAGTCGGAGATAAAAGCGTTTGATATTGGCGGGCAATCGGAAATAATTAACGAACAAACCGACAATTGTGCCGCTGAGTCGGAGGGCATCTTGCAGGCGATTTGGGGAAGAAGGGGGTTGAATTTGTGCGAGAATCTCTTCCGAGAGGGGTTCTTTTACCCCCATCATTTGTTCCATAAATCGGCGATTGACGGTAAATCCGGGCAAGGTGGCGAGAACCCGATACCAGCTTAAGAGATTGTAATACACTCGCCCGCGAATCAAACCCAGCATCCGGCTAAAGGTGACGCGATTTTGGGCAATGGTTTCCCGGGGGACGCCCATCAGCTTGCAAAACTGTTTGTAGACTTCTTCGTAGGCACGACGGGCGAAGGAAAAAGTGAGCGGAGTGGTGACGCCGCCGTAGCTTTCGGCAATGTTGCTGTTATCCCAGAGATTCAGCGCCCCGTCGGGGTCGGGTAGAGTTGTGAGGGAGGTGATGGGTCGCGATTGCAGCAAGTATAGTTTATCGTCGGCGATCGCCCATTCGATATCTTGCGGGCGGTGGAAGTGTTGCCCCAGTTGTCGCACCAGTTTCGCCACCGCGCCTATGCGATCGTCCCCCAAGGCGGATTGATTGGCCCGATCCTCGGCAACTGGGGTCGCCACCACCCCTGCGCCATTTTCTCCAGAGTGGTGGGCGGTGGTTTTGCGGGCGATCGCCCGTTTGAGAATGTTTCCCCGGCGATCGACTTCGTAGGTGTCCGCATCGCACTCTCCGGAAACCAAAGCAGTCCCCAGTCCATATACCGCACTCACAATGGCTACCCCGCGTCGCCCCGACACCGGATCCGCCCCAAACGCAACCCCCGCCACCTCCGGATTCACCATCCGCTGAACCAGTACCGCAGGCGCTTGCGGCGCGCCCAAATTGCGTTCCCGACAATAAGCCAATACGCGATCGCTAAACCCGGATTTCCACACCTCTACCACCTTTTGCGGCACTTCTGCCGGTGGCACAAACAGAAAACTTTCCAACTGTCCCGCGAAGGAATGTTCCGCACTATCTTCCTCGATCGCCGACGATCGCACCGCCACCAGTTCCCCATGCGGGCACAGTTGCGCGATCGCCCGTTCGATGTCTTCTCTCACAGCATCCTCCATCAGGTCCTCCGCCCGATACTGCAAAATTCCCCCCCTCGCCAATAAATCTGCCTTGGGGGAAAATGCCTGCGGAGATACCACAAACCAGGGAGGAATCAGCACTCCAGCATCTTGCAACGCCGCCAATGCCCCCGCTTTTCCGCCTAACTGGGGATGCCGAGTCTCCGTCGCCTCAATAATGTTACCCATTGGCTTTTCCTTTTTTTCTCAGTGGGAATCTGCCACAATTTTAACGCAGGCGAAAGTCGGTGAATATTATGGGAAAAAAAGGAAATCTCAGGTGGGCATTGCCCACCCTACAGGTTTTGTATAAAATAGAAAAGAGTTGCTTGGGACATCCCCCCAACTGCTTACCGCGACCAACTGCTAAAGTATGAATGAGAACCTGGAGAAAAACCGCCCAACCAAAGTCACCAAAAAGGGGAAAACATGACTAACGCCAACCAAACCAATTTAAACAATGCCAAGACGTTACAGAAATCCTTGGTTATTTATTCTGCTTTGGGAATGCTCGCGATTGGGGTGAGTGTGGCGATCGCGAGTATTTTGCCCCTGTACGACCAACTCAAACAAGCCGAAGAAAGAAGTTTGCTCTTTGCCGCGCGCACTCGAGGAATGGCCATCGAAGAATCGGTTTCGCGCGCGAAAAGTATTGCCTTGCAAATTGCCAGTCGCACCAAAGCCCGCCAACAATTGGAAGCCTACAACCAAGGCGACATCCCCACCGAAGAATTCGTCCGGGTGAGCCAAAATATTTTAACCGATGCCCTGAACCAATCGCCAGAAGTGGTGGGAATCACGCGACTCGATCGCGAAGGCAAAAAAGCGGTTCGCGTGGGAATGGCTATCCCGCCAGAATTTTGGCTGCTACCCCCTTTGACCTCGGAAAATGCCCTGATTCGGTCTCCCATCGAACTGGAGGGGGAATCTTATCTGATAGTTGGCGCACCGATTCTCAACGGGCAATCAGAGCGCGTGGGAACCGATATCGTGTTATTTAAAGTGGAGAGTTTAGAGAGCATTGTACAAGATTACACCGGGTTGGGACAAACCGGGGAAACCATTCTCGGCAGCATAGAAAATGACGAATTGCAGATGTTTTTTCCCTTACGGGATAATAGCACCCGCCTATCGACGACCGAGAAAATATCCCTCGAACAAGCCGCCTTGGGAGAAAGCGGATTGCTGCGGGGAAATGAGAGAATTGACCATCAAGAAACCCTCGCTTTCGAGCCATTGGACATTCCCAATTGGGGAGTGTTGGTGAAGATGGATCGCGAGGAACTGTATGCGCCAGTGAATCGGCAAATTTTCCGCATTACGATCGCGATCGCCCTTCTCACCACCTTGGGCACCGGGGGGTTGGTTTTATTGCTCCGTCCCCTCGCCGGAAAAGCGATCGTGCAAACCGATGAATTAGAGCAACAAATTCAGGAAAAAACCGACTTGCTCGCGGCACAAACCGCCGCCTTAGATGTCGAAAAACGACAAAATGTCTTACTGAAAGAAGCCTTGGCGGGCATGGATGAATTAAAAGCCTCCGCCCAACAGGTCGCCAATGCTTGTGCGGCGGCGAGTGGTAGCGTGGATCGGGCGCTATCTAGGGTAGAGGAAGGCACCCGTTCCGTAGAGCGATCGCGCGACGACACCCTCACCCTGAAACACACCGTAGAAGCGATCGCCGAGCAGATGGAACGCTTGGGCGAGAGTACCCGAGAAATTAGCACGATCGCCACCTTAGTGGGAAATTTGGCCACTCAAACCAACATGCTAGCCCTCAATGCTGCAGTAGAAGCGGCGCGGGCGGGAGAAAAAGGGCGGGGATTTTCCGTAGTCGCGGCAGAAATTCGCAAACTCGCCGATCGCTCGCGCCAATCGGCGGAGAAAATCGATCGCTTGCTCGGTACCATTCAAGATACCCTAGAGGTGGCCGCGATCGCCACCAAAAATGGCACGCAAACCGTCCATTCCACCGAAGACACCACTCGGAAAACTGCCACCAACCTGAGCGAAATGCGCGAGGCGATCGCTTCTGTGACCATAAATACCCGCCAGATTTCCCTCGCCACCCAAGAACAAGCTTCCGCGATCGAACAAGTAGTCGAAGCGATCGATGCCATTTCCCACTCGCCAAACGCAACCGTTTAATATCGCCTGCGGACCAATCGTGTTAAAAAGAATCAGTCCGCGTAGGCGCACGATTGCCTTGCAAAGGCGCGATTTTAATCGCCCCCATTTGATCTGCAAACCCGATCCCAAATTTTCCCTTTTCTTGCCAATTCGAGGGGGATTAATCGATCCAACTCATATCATTTGGCTGTAACGGGTCGGGCAATACCTGACTTTCCGAAGTCGGACGAGTTTTCTTCACCACTAAACTATGCATAACGGTTCCTTTCTCCCGCTCTTCTTTTAACCCCTTAACTCGTTCCGTCAGCGCTTCATTTTCCTCTGCCAAATTCAGGGCGGATTGTTTGGCGTCTTCTAACTGCGCCTTTAGCTCGCCCACTTGCTTCACGTCCTCTTGAAGCTGCTGATTTAATTGCTTTTGCTCCTCCAATTCCGATTCGAGATTGCCTTTTCCTTGCAATAGCTCGTCATTATCGTGATGGGCTTGTTTTAACTTTTCCTCAAGCTGCTCGAGTTGGGTTTCTAAATTTTCCTTAGCCGATTCTAACTCCGTATTGCGTTGAACGGCACTATTTAATTGGGATTCTACCTGCTGCAATTGAGTTTGTAAATTAGCCTTTTCTTGGTCTAATTCGCTATTGAGTTTAACGGCGGCATTTAATTGGGATTCTACCTGCTGCAATTGAGTTTGTAGCTCTTGCAATTGCGATTCTACATCGGCGACTTGTTGATTTTGAGAGCCTTCTTGTTCCCGGGCTTCTTGCAACGCCGTTCTTAATTCCTGGACGGTATTTTCTAATTGCGAGAGAGCATGAGAGGGAGCGGGTGCGGCATCGGTAGAACCCTGTTTTTCGGCTTCTGACGCCTCGGGCGTCACCGCATCCGGGGGAGAATTGGGGGCAGATTGTCCCTCAGAATCCGGGAGTTTTTGTGCCTCATTGCGGATTAAATCGGAAATTTTTTTTCTAGCCATCAGTTTCTCCAATCACGCTGTAATTCATCTGCTACCCGGCGATAATCTGCCGCCGCTTCTTTTGCATTTCTGCCGCGCCACCCGGCGATCGCCACCCCATCGAGGGCAGCGCGTTCGTGGGCCTTAAAACTCCGCACGAATGCATGACAAGTGGGGATTCCCAGTTCGATCAGCGTGTTTTGCGCCTCCAGAGCTTCTCCCAGCGCCCGAGAATCCACCCGCGTTAGCAAGACGCGGTGGGCCACATCCATTGGCATCACCGCTTGGCGGACCGTATCGATCAGCGCCGCCAAATCCATCGGCGCGGGAGGGGTCGGGAGTAGCAGATAATCCGCACCCGCCACCACCGCCGCCAATCCTTCAGAATTCAGGGCGGGAGGCGTATCCACCACGATTAAATCGTACCCTTCAATTTGGCGCAATTCCCCCAACAGGGTGGGATCGCTTTCTTGGGCGATATCGAAGGCAAAACCTTTTTTGCCCCGTTCCGCCCACCAGGTGGCGGATCCTTGGGGATCTGTATCCACCAGCAGGATGCGCTGTGTTTGGGAAAACGTAGCCGCCAGATTCACAGCGGTGGTGGTTTTTCCCACACCGCCTTTCCCGTTGGTAATCGCGAGGATTCGAGTTGAGGTGGATTCGGAGTTGACAGACGATGTGTTTGGCAAGACGACGAGTCCTTAATCTTCGTCACGAGCGATCGCCTCAACTATACCGCTTTATCTGCACTCCTTCCATAACAGTTTGTTACAGCAGTGCCTCGGTGGGGGGTTTTTCCCGCCCAGAAACCACCACACTCACGGGAAAAAATACCGTACCCCGAGGGGAATCGCCCCCAGGCTCAAATACATCAGCAATGTCCAAATCCCGGCGAGAATTTCGATTCGCTTACCCGCTTTGGGGTAAGGATGGGCTAAAAAACCGCGACTCACCAGCGCCGCAGTGACGAGCAATCCGACGAGTAAAATCAGCACCGGCAGCATAAATTCAATTTCCGCCGCCCCGCGCAAGGCGCAAATTGCCGTGACGCCACATACCGTCAACCACAGGAATACCGCCTTGCGCCTTCCCCACAAAACACTGTAGGTTTCTACCCCGGTTTCTTCGTCGTCGGGGGAGCGAATTTTGCGGCCAATTTCGATAATGATGCCGTTAAAAAAACTGACCAGCAAAAACCAGGTGAAACCCGCAGGCGGTGTGGTGGCGATCGCTCCCCAATCGCACGCCATGCAGTAAAAGGCGATCGCCGGCATAATCGCCATGTGACTGATTAAATAGGCGATCGGGTGCTTTTTCAGCCACTCCGGGACAAAAAACTCCCTCCCCATCAATCCCATATAGCCCCAAACCAGCAGCAACAGCAGCACCAACCTCGGCGACAACCCCAGGGCGAATGCCAACTGGATTCCGGCGGCAATTACCCCGGCGATCGCTAACTCCCGCAAGCTCACCAACCCGCGCGGAACCGGACGATAGGGCCGATATTGGCGATCGTCCTCATAATCCTTAAATTCATCAAAAATTCTCAACTGCAAAAAAAACAAAAACCCACTGACAAATGCCACCGCCCCCCCAGTGGCAAAATTGGCAATTTCTCCTCCAGAACGCAACAACATCGAATGGGCAACCGCCGACAAACTAAACGCCGCAATCAACACCCCATTCGCCACCACCGGAAACCGTTCTTTTTGATAAATCCACCATTTTTTTATCATCTTTTTTCCCCCCAAAATCGATGAATATTAACTCATATTAATCCCCCAAAATCCGGCAGTCCCCCCGTCGGGTGCGTCACCCCAAAAAATGATTTTGCTGACAATCCACCGATGGGGTGGCGGGGGTGACGCACCCGACAATCGCTTTTTTCAATTCTCTATTTCTTTCCCCTTGCCAAACGTTGATGAGCGCGGGCGAAATCCCCCGAACATAAGGCACCGATAATCGACAGTTCCCCCGCCAGGGCCAAACCGGCACAAACTTCTGCAAACGCCTTTGCTTTCCCCGGCCCTTTGAGTCCGAGAATCTCCAAACAAGCCTGCTGACTGGGCAAACCGGTGCCCCCGCCGACGGTTCCCACAATTAAATTCGGCAAAGTCACCGCCGCATAGAGTGCCCCTTCCGGGGTGAGTTCAAACCGCGTCACCCCCACCGCCGACTCCGAAACGCAAGCCACATCTTGTCCGCAAGCGATATAAAGCGCCGCCAGTCCGTTGGCATAATGTCCTTGCACCCCAATGGTGCCGCTCATGGTGCCTCCCAATGCCGACATCCGCCAATAATTCACCATTTCTGTGGGAGTGGCGTGCAGGCGTTTGACCACCAATTCAGCCGGAATAATCGCTTCCGCGCTGACTTTTTTGCCGCGCACTAGCAGGAAAGAGCGGGCGCTGGCTTTTTTGTCACCGGATAAATTCGCTTCCACAAAGGCATATTGCGGCTGAATGGGGGAATGTTCTTGGATGTAGTTGCAAATGGCTTGGGTGGCGATCGTCACCATATTTTGACCTGCCGCATCCCCGGTGGTAAACTCGAAATCCAGATAAACGTGATTGCCTTCCACGCTGATGCGAATATCGATTAACTTGCCGTGGCGAGTGGTGGATTCGGCGCAGCGCTTGAATTGCTCCTGTTGCGAGAGGGTCCACACCACGAACTGCCCCGCTTCCGAAAGGGTTTGGAAGGCAAATCCGGGGGCGCGACTGACTCCTTCATTCAGCACGATCGCCGCACAACCGCCCGCCTCTGCAATTAAATTCGCCCCTCGGTTATAAGACGCCACCAACGCCGCTTCGGTGGTCGCCAGGGGGATATAATAATCTCCTTGGGCAAAAATCCCATTCACCCGCAACGGACCGGCGAGACCCACCGGCATTTTTACCGTCCCGATAAAGTTTTCGATATTGCGCTGATAGCACTCTAAATTCGCTTCGGTTTGCTCGTCTAGCAGGGCGTCGCGGATTTCTGGCGCTGCCGCGATCGCTCGATAGCGTTTTTCCACCAGTTTTGGCGTCAGATGCGCGCCCCTCGGCAGTTTCGGCGCGGGAGGACTGGGATTTTGCTCCAGTTTTGCCTTCAGTTCTTCGAGACTGTACTGCTGTAGTAGTTTTTCGAGATAATCGCTTGCCTGTTGGCGATGGATAGACATGGGACTTCTCTCCTGTGGGACATTGCAGAGGGTTAAACGGCACCGATCGCACCCCGAGTCAGTAAAATGTAAATTATTGCTGTTTTAGTTATAGCTGTTCTCGTTTTTTTGCACCACGAAACAAGCGTAGGGTGGGCATTGCCCACCTTACAGATAATTTCAGCCATATTACCGATTAAAACCATCAATGATAACCCCATCTGTTGCTAAACCGATTGAGAATAAACTGGGTCGTCAGCGAGATTGGGTGTGGAGAGGGTATCAAATCCGCTACACTTACCTGCGATCGCCCCAAGGAAAACCGAACGGACTCCCGTTAATTTTTCTGCATGGATTTGGCTCAGCTCTCGGACAGTGGCGCGGGAATTTAATGCCGATTAGCCAACATCATACCATTTACGCCCTCGACTTTTTGGGGTTTGGTGCCTCGGAAAAAGCCCCGGAACACTATCGCGTGTCATTGTGGGCGGATTTAGTGCATGATTTTTGGCGCAGTTTCGTTGGCGAACCGGCGGTGATTGTCGGCCATTCTTTGGGGTCGTTAATTGCTTTAACTGCAGTGACAAAGTATCCGGAAATGGCCAAAGGATTGGCGCTGCTGACTTTGCCAGAAGCGCAAACCCGACAGCCCCCCGCTTGGGCAAGAGCGATCGAGCGTTTTTTCTCTTCTCCGTTTCTTTTGTGGCCGCTTTTTCAAATCGTGCGTCAACCGAAGTTATTGCGGTTTGTTTTGAAGCAGATTTATCATCGCGATGAATTGGTGGATGAAGAATTAGTGGAATTATTTGCTGCTCCCACGCGCGATCGCGGCGTGTTAGAGGTGTTTTATCGTCTGGCGCTCACCCGCAACGATCCGGAATATAGCCCCAATGTCAAAGAGTTGTTGATGAGTTTAGACAAACCTACATTATTATTGTGGGGAGATAAAGACAACATCGTGCCATTTTCCGGTGCCAAACGTGTGACTGAATTAAATCCCGATGTGGAACTGAAGGTGATTCCCCAAGGGAGTCATGTCGCCTATGACGAACAACCGGAATTTATCAATCAAGCGATTTTGCAGTGGATTGAAAAAACCTCGATCGAGCAGTAATCGTAGGGTGGGCACTGCCCACCTTATAACTAAAAGTCAGCGCAACTGTGCGGATTATTTTGACCCTCGAGTAATCGTAGGGTGGGCACTGCCCACCTTATAACTAAAAGTCAGCGCAACTGTGCGGATTATTTTGACCCTCCAGTTAACCGCCAGACATAACAGGTAGTGCAGATCCACCCTAAAAAATGCCAATTGTCCCCTTAGGGGGATGACAATTATTGGGCGCAAATTCTCCCTGGGAAACAGCTATGCGGCGATCGCCACTGCACTTCCCCCACCCCCCGCTGTGGAATTAGCGCCCGGATTTTTCCCTGACAGAAATCCCCAAAGAGCGCATAGCGGTTTCATTGGCGAGAAACTCTGATACCATGACAAGAATTGTAGGTCGTTCCTCCCCGGTGGGGTCTGGCTCCTAGCTGAGCCGTGGGATGCGATTTCGCGAGGATTACAAGCAAAGTCCCTTGCGCGTGGCTGCTTAGGAAGCGCGCGATCGCACTCCTTTGGCGATCGGCTTCACCGGATCCCACTGCTGCGGATCCAGGGGCTTTGCTGGCAAGGTAAATTTTGAAATCAGGGTTTCGTGAAACCTTTCTCGGTACAACTACTCTTTGTAGCCAATGAAAAGCGAAGAATACGATTTATTGCCCTATAACAATCTCGAACCGTTAAACGGATCGCATCACCCGCCAGCTCCCTTAAGCGACGATTTGTTGCTCATCGAGTGGCTGGAAAACAATCCAGAATATCAAAGCTTAGTCAAACGGGCAAAACGCCAAGGATGGTTTTGGAACTTATTTTATTCCCTCAGCCCCAAACCGCTGATTTTATTTTTGTTAGGGTTTGTCATGGCAAACCCCACTCATTTTAATGGCAAAGCATTTGCGCCGAGAGACCTGCGAACCGACTCGGAAATTACCGCCGATTTAATCTCCGGTGCCACCTTACTCAACGCCATTACCAATATGCCCCTGCTTTTCTTCGCCTTCAAGGGGATTGGTAACATTTGGGTGGCCCCGATCGCCAGCTTCATTCTCAATTTAATCGTTCTCAACTGGACCAACCAATCCGGAACCGCCACCGCCAATCGCAAACCCGGTAAAAAATTCTGGTCTCGCGTCGGATTTGCCGGCTTTATTTCCATGAGCTTGCTGCAGTCGTTCGTGGCTGGAATTGGTGCGGAACTGATTAATAACCGCCCCGCCCTCAGTTACAAACTCGCCACCGAATTAATCGAAGAACACGATCGCAAAGTTAAAGCAGTTCAACCCAATACGGAAGCTTACGAAAAAACCCTGGCTCAGTGTGAAGCCAACCGCGAAGAACTCGAAACCCTCGATCGCTCCGATCCGCGTTGGGATTCCCTTTATGTCGAAACCCACGGCTATCTCGCCGAACGCGATCGCAATTGGAATCGCGTTCCCACAGAAAATCTACCCTTGTGCCAAAAAGCCGATCGCCTGCGACAAGAAACCTTCGCCGTGCGCGATGAATGGCACGAAAAACTGAAAATTCGCAACCAAATCGGTAACGACTTAATCTTTCTCAACCGACAATTACCCCTGGTTTACAGTCAGTATTTTAACGAATACGGAGAAATCACCTCCGGCGTGGAAGAAGTCCGCCTCGCTTACAATAACTTCTTCGGCAATTTGTTGGCTCTAGATTTCTCTCGTTTGGGCTTTTCCCTGTTCTTCTTTTTACTCTCCGTTATCACCAGTTTGAGTGCTTGCTTCATCGCCGTGGGTCATGCGCGCGGCAAAAATACCCAAATCTCTCATAATCCGGAAGTAGAAGCCGCCATTCGCGAATGGCTGGAAAATCTCCGACAGCAAAACTTGAATCGTCACCGTCCGAATCCCACCAAAGAACAACGGTATCAAGAACGACTGATTGGCAGTTTTATTTACTTATATCGCCAAACCGGGATCTGCGATTATCCCGTGGTGGAAGAAGTCGCCTATCGCGCCCACCAAGGCACCCTGTTTTTACCGGAACAAGAACAAGAAATTTCTGGCGAAATCGAACAAGCCCTCGAGGCGGTTTATCGCTCCGTATCCGCGATTGAATCGCATCTGAGCGAGTTTGAAAAATTCCTCGGCTTTAGTAAATATATCAGTCGCTCCGACAGTCAAATCGAAAGTTCGATTAAATCCGAACTCAAAACCCTCTCCGGGGCGATTACCTACTTGCTCGACAAAGCGCAGAAATATGCCGTAGATGAATACGCCACTAGCATGGCGTGGGATGCGGAGGATCCGAAAAAAGCGCAAAAACTGATTAAAGACATCCGCAAACTCTGGAAAGACCTCAATCAGCACGCTCATGTGAATTGGTTGATTGGCAAACCTACCGAAGCCACCCGGCGCAGAGCCTATCGCAAGGTGCGTCAAAAGTTGGATGTCTTGCCAGGATATTGTTACGAATTGGGCTACATTACCCAGCAGAAAATTAAGGATAAAGTGGCGGGAAATCATTTTTCCGGTTCCAAGCTTTATCCGTTAATTGATGGGTCGGTTTGAGTGGGTTTACCCCCTGGAAAATCGATGGGATGAGTGCAAGAATTCCTCCGTGGGGATGGAAATGATTGTGCAGGTATTTGCGGGAGGGGCGTTACCCCCAGGGGGGAACGAGTTAAGAGTGCAAAAGAATTGCGAATAGAACGAGAAAATTGACGGCGGGTTCCCGGCGAAAAAGCCAGTTTGTGGAGTGTCAGTGCGATCGCTACTGCTATCCGGTGTGGCAATTGTGACTCAGACAAGGCGTTTCACCTATAAACCCGCGTATATATCCGCGAGAATGGAGCGCGATCGCGGTTCCCCACCACAGTCACTTGAGATAGTTACACATCCCCCCACCTCGCGATCGCCTTTCTCCAATACAGTCGAAATATCACAGCAAGAGTGAAATCAATTCTCCAACCTACAACTATGAAATCCATTCTCAAATCTGCGGCAACTCTTTGTACTTTGTCTGCGTTGATGCTGACTCCCATCCTCTCTGGCGGTAGCGCCAATGCAGAAGGTTTGCAACAACTCACCGGCAAACAAGGCATGTCCGGGCACTATCTCGGCGCAGGGGTCGCCGGAAACGCAAACAACGGGGACGACGATGGAACAGTCGGCGGCAATTTCCAAGGGCGCTATCAGTTCCGCAATTCCCCGGTGTCTCTACGCGGTGCGGCTTTTATCAATAATGACGCCGCCGCTTTAGTCCCCATGCTCTCCCTGGATGTGCCGGTTACGAATAACGCCAATGTCTATCTCGGTGGCGGTTATTCTTTGATTACCGAGAAGGGTGAATCCACCGCCCTCGGGAACCAAGATGCTTTTGTGGTTACAACCGGGGTGGAGGCGGCGCTGCGACAAAATATCGTTCTGTTTGGCGATGCTAAAGTCGGTTTCGATGCTTACGAAAACAGCGATGACGCGGCATTAAGTTTCCAAGTCGGTGCGGGGTATCGCTTCTAATGTTCGCCGCATTAAGGCGGAGTGTGGTGTGTCACTAGCCAATAGCTAGTGAATCTGTAAGCTGGGTCACGGCCCAGCTTATACCATTTTTCAAAAATACTGTTAGAGATGCTTACGACCCCCCTCTTGTAGAGACGCGATTTATCGCGTCTTTGAGGGAACTGGGGGGCACCAACTCTAACATCGTTATCGAAAAATGGTATGACTTATTTGCAGATCGTGCCATTTTTCTAACATAATGATGCCGATGAAAGGGAGTCCCACCGCATGCCATCTCCCTACAGGTGGTGGGTCTCCCTCGAGGCTTTAGAAAAATGGGATAAAATAGTTTTGGACTGCGGTTTTCCCGATTTTCCACAATGGACTGGGGGAGCCGCAATTCGCATAAAATCCCTACTCTCTAGCTTATCAACTCCCCATCTACAATTACCATGTTTTCTATTTTATCGCCGAATCATCGCTTTTTTTACTATCGCCTTGCCCTGCTAATTAGCATTTTGATTATCGTTCCGTTTGGCTTATTTACCAAATTTTATCGCGGCTGGGGGCAAGATTGGCTCAATAATTCCTTTGGGGGAATTCCTTACGAAATTTTTTGGATTTTGTTGGTGATTTTGATTTGGCCGCAAGCATCGGCGCTGTGGACTTCCGTGGGCGTGTGTGCTGTCACCTGCATGTTGGAATTTCTGCAACTGTGGCATCCGCCTTTTTTACAAGCCATTCGCGCCACATTAGTGGGTCGTTTGGTGTTGGGGACAACCTTTTTTTGGTCGGATTTTCCCTATTATTTTATCGGTTGCTTTTTCGGCTGGTTGTGGGTGAAAGGGATTCAGCACCAAATTTTGCGATCGCGCATTTCCAGTGGTGAAGGATAAGCAACGACCTACCACAATTATAGCCGTAGGGTGGGCCAACCCACCGCCGATTTGTAGGCCATACCCACCGCAAAATTGTCCCGTTTGCCAAGCAAATTTAACATTAATTGGTCGGCGAAGGTTCTGGCGAAGGTGCTTCGGAATCCGCCTCGGGATTCTCCGGGGAAGGGTCGGCGGGGGGTTCGGGCAAGGTTTCCGGCGCACTTTCACCCTCAGTGCTTTCACCCTCAGTGCTTTCGCCCTCAACCGCCTCTTCCGGGGGTTGAATCCATTCTTCAATCGGGCGATCGACCGCATTCTCTAAATTCGGAGACACCAACAACACCGGTCGAGAAGTGGTGGGTTCTCCATCCGGCGGATCCGCTTGGGCGTATAAATTGCTGCCGGTGAAATCCCGACCTCCCAAAAGCAGCCGATGCGTTTGACCGTTTTGCAGGGTGACTTCCACTCTGGCCCTGGGGTTTTCTAACCCATAATCTTGGATTTGTTGCGCGGTGGCGGTAATTTGGCGATCGCTTTTTCCTTTGGCTAATTCATTTAATAAAAACGACACATAGGCTTCATTCGCCGGATACATCGTTCGCATGGTGGAACCCTTCTCCCCCGTCTCCTCACTTTCCCCCGTCTCCGCCGGCAATTTCCCCTCGATGATTTCGAGCATCCAAGTGGGTTGTCCCGGTTCCGGTTGTTCGCGAGTCAAGCGATCGAAGCGCAACGTTTGTTCTCGATTTTTGACCATAAACGTCTGCACGGCGTCCTCTTCAAAAGCGAAGAGTTGCTGCTCTTGTTCCTGAGCGGCTTCCTGAGAGGGAACTACAGAAGCTTCATAGAAATAAATCGCCCCTACTAGACTAGCGGCAAGTACCATCAACACTAAAGTCGAACGCTGCAATTTCATGGGTTTCGTCGTTCCGGGTGGTTGAGATAAACAGTTTGGTTAGTTGTAATCGTTAAATTTTTGAGTGGGATGAGGGGCGCATTAACTTGCGCCCCGACGGAGTGGGAAAACGGCTGGAAATTCAAGCAACTTTTACTCGACAAAATTCCACACCGTTCTTAACGCCGTTGCCACCACAAACCGGCGGCGGATAACAACCCCACTAAGGGCAAAATTACCACAGACAACCAACTGAGCAGTCTGGCTTGTTCTTCGGTGATATTAATCCGGCGGTTGGTGGCTTCTTTCGGACGAATGGAAAGGGTTTCTTCGTTTTGTTGGCTCAACCAAGACACGGAGTTGAGGAAAACATCTCCATTTAACTGCAGTTGAAATAAGCCATCGCTGATAAATTGGGAGTTTCCGATCGCCACCACCCTCGCCTCGCTACTCGGTTCTGGGGCTGACTCCGCATTGGCGGCGGGTTCTTCCGCTGTGGGAGACTCCTCGGCGGCGGGTTCTTCCGCTGTGGGAGACTCCTCGGCGGCGGGTTCTTCCTCTGCTTCGGGTTCTTCCTCGGCGGCGGGTTCTTCCTCGGCGGCGGGTTCTTCCTCGGCGGCGGGTTCTTCCTCGGCGGCGGGT